>JAUHZF010000444.1 GCA_030426145.1 Polyangia bacterium | reverse complement strand
GGAGATGGAGATCAACGCCCGCACCCTGGCCGAGCAGTGCATCGCCATGATGGGCGTCGACCAGATCTTCCACAACGACTACCCCGGCGCCCCCGACAACATCACCGAGACCCAGCTCCTGTTCTTCAACTTCCAGAACGTGGAGGCGGGGCGCACCAACGGTCGTCAGAGCGCGATCGACGAGGTGCAGCGCGCGCGCCTCTTCACCGAGCAGCAGGCCACCATCCCCGCCACGGCGTCTCACACGGGTGAGGAGATCCGCTTCGACCCGAGTCAGGTGATGTTCTTCGGCCACTCGCAGGGCGGCCTCAACGGGCCGCTCTACCTCGCCGCCGACGACAGTGCGCTCGGCGGCGTGCTCAGCGGTAGCAGCTCGGTGCTCTCGATCACCTTGCTGGAGAAGACTGAGCCCTCCCCGAGCGTCGCCGCGGCGGTGCGCATCCTCCTCGGCCTCACCGGCAGCGACGCCGAGGAATACGACATCTTCCACCCCGGGATCATGCTCGCCCAGTCTCTGGTCGATGCGATCGACCCCATCCACTACGCCCGCTACACGGTCGCCGAGCCTCGGGCCGGCTTCCCGGCCAAGACCGTGCTCATCACCGAGGGGATCGCGGCCGACGGCACCGGCGACAACTACTCACCCCCGGCCGGCATCGAGGCCCAGGCGGTGGCCATGGGGCTTCCCCTCATCGACCCTGCGGTGCTCGCGATCCCCCAGCTCGGCTACGGCGCGACCTCGACCCCCATCCCCAGCGGCGGCCTCTCCGGCAACGTCGCCGGGGGGACCCGCACTGGCGGTCTCGTGCAGTGGGCGCCTCCGGCGGGCGAGGATGGCCACTTCGTGGTTTTCGACGTGCCTGAGGCCCGCAGCCAGATCGCTGGCTTCCTCCGCGCGTTGGCCGACGATCCCAAGGGCAACCTGCCGCAACCCTGAGGGCGGCTACATCGAGGCGTCGTGCACGATGCGCCAGCGACCGTCGGCGCTGGGGCGGTAGACGAGCACCGTATGCCCCTCGGCGACGTCGTCGGGGGGCTCACGGTCGGCCCACCGAACCTGCCAGTGTCCGACCACCGCCATGCCCACCACGTTCCCGTCGGGTTTGCTGGCCGGTCGCAGATCGATCACCTCGAGGGTGAGCTCGCCCATGGTCTCCGGCGCCTCGCCGTACTTCTTGCGGTAGCGCGCGAGCACGGCGTCTCGGCCCCGGGTGATCCCGCTCGGGCTCACGAAGACGGCATCTTCGGCGTAGGACGACACGAAGGTATCGAGGTCACCGCGGTTCCAAGCCGCGGCGCTGTCGCGCAAGTCGCGCTCGACGATGTCCTTCACGGCAGCGACGTCGAGCCCAGGCTCGCGCGCATCGACGGATACCGACGCAGGGGGACACGGGGGCGAAGCGCCGCAGGCCACCAAGGCAGGAAGAAAAGCCACCAAGGCAGGAAGAAGGAGCCAGGCGAGGCGCATCATGCCGCCATGGGGTGAGCGTAGATGTGACTGCCGCTCGTGAACGATCCCGGCACATGACGCACGACCGACAGGTCTTCGGTCGACAAGAGCGTGAGTGCCATCGACCCATCAACGTTGTGGCTGATCACGAAAGCCGTCTCGTCGAGGGTGAGGCAGACGCCGCGCGGGCCCTTGAGGTCTGTGATCTTCTTGAGGAGCTTGCCCTCGGCCATGCTCCACACGGTGAGCATGTCGCCATCGGGTTGGGTCGCGAGCACGCGGTCGCCGAAGATGGCCACGCTGAGCGTCTCTCCCTTCATCTTGTCGATGACGCTCTTGGGTTTGCTCATGGTGACGATGGGCTTGCCCTTGGGCTTGAGGCTCACAGCCCCGAGGCGGGGGGCACGGGGTGGGAGTCCGTCGCGCGGAGCGGAGACCACGGCGAGGTCGCCGTCGGGGCTCATGGCGAGATGGCCAGCGTTGAAGCGACCCGCCTTGAGCTCGACCTTGTCGAGCAGCTTCTCCGAGGCGACGTCGATGTAGGTGACGCTCGGCTTGGCGCCGCCCTTCACGACGCCACCACCGTTGGTGACCACCATCGTCTTGCCGTCGTCGATGAGCATGCAGTCGTGGGGGGACGTCCCGAAGGTGGGCACCTCGCCGAGCTCTTCGAAGGTCTTGGCGTCCCGCACGATGAGGGCGCCGCGATAGTCGTCGTCGAGGAAGGACTCGGTCGCGTAGAGGAGATTTCCGTCGGCGGAGTAGGCACCGTGGCCGTAGAAGTGGCGGCGCTTGGGGCTCTCGATGGTGCGAACGACCTTCCTCGCCACGAGGTCGACGTAGGCCGCGCCTGGGCCCTTCTTCTCGAAGAGAGCCGCCTTGGTGCGGTCGTTCGGGTCGATGTTGAACCCGTGCGCCAAGAAGGTGAGCTCGGTGAGCTGCACCTTGGGCTCGTCGACGTCGAGGTTCATGTCGGCCAGTACGAAGCGCTGCTCGCCGCCTCGGTGAAAGAAGCTACCCCCGCCGAAGATGTGTCCCTGCACGATGGGGCGAGGGTAATGCATGGGTCGGGATGGCGCCACGCAGGCCCCGCGCGAGTGTTGTAAGGTCGGACCGTGCTCGAACCTCAGGTGCGCTGGTACCGACAGTCCGTCCCCATGAAGGGCGAGGTCATCGCCGACGTGGGCGCCAACGTCGGCGACATCTCACAGCTCTTCGCCGAGCGCTGCGGCCGCAAGGGAAAGGTCGTGAGCATCGAGCCCGTGCCGGCCAACATCAAGGCCATCGAGACCAAGATCCGCCGTGCAAAGGCCGCCAAGTGGTGGAAGCTCAAGCGGTGCGCCTGCTCCCACGAGGACGGGCGCGTGAACATGAAGGTGATCAAGGCGAGCTGGGGCACCAACAGCGCCATCACCGCTGACGACGAGGGCACGACGATCGACGTGCCCTGCTACCGACTGTCGAAGATCGTTCCCGACGCGACGGTGGTGAAGCTCGACGTGGAGGGCCACGAATACGACATCCTCCCCGACGCGCTCGCGAGCTTTGGCGGCCAGGTTCGCTGCTACGCCATCGAGTTCCATGCCTTGGACGGGCGCCCCCTGGAGTCGGCCTTGGCCCAGCTCGCCGAGGCTGGCTACGAGCTCGTCACCGCCGGCCACCGACGCGACACCCCCAACGACTGGTTCGACGTTCCCATCGAGCCCACCCTCACCTGGGACGACGTGCCCGGCACGAAGTCGGTGCGTGACGGCGTGCCCGGCCTCTTCAAGATGCTTCACGTGCTCGCCCGCCGGTGAGCCCTGTCGTCGCCCTACTGCGGGGTGGACGAGACGATGGTCACCGTGGCCTCGAAATAGCGCCCGCTCTCGGTGATGAAAAACACCCGCCCCGGTTGTTTCGGGGTCGGGCGCCGGCTCACGTCGTAGTGGATGCGTTGTTTGGCCGGGGGGTCACGCTGCTCGAGCCGGATGTCGATGCGGAGGACCTCTTCCCCAGCGACTTCACCCTCCGAGAGTCGAAAGCGTCCCCCGAGCGAAGGTCGGGTTCGTTTCACGGCGCGCGCGAGCGGCGCCGGAGCGCCGTCCCTGGCCACGAGCTTCTGGATGCGGCCATTCTCACCGATGGTGGCGACCACGGTCACCGAGCCCACCTCGCCGAGTGGGAGCTTCTCCCAGATCGGATCACGGCTGACGGCGAAGGGGAGCTCGCGCGAGAACGCCCGCGCGAGCGGCCGGTAGCCCCGGCGTGCTTTCTTGCGCCCCCCTTCCCCATCGCCATCCTTCGACGGGTCGGGCGAAACGGGCTCGGCGCCGGGCGCGGCCGGCTTGGCGTCGGCCGCAGGTCCGCCAGCGCCGGGCTCGCTCGACCCGCTGGCCGGCTTGGGGTCGGAGGCCGGCTGCGTGGCGGGCGCTGGCTTCGTGTCGGCCTTCGACTTTGCGTCGGCCATCGGCTTCGTCTCGGCGGCGGGCACCGGCGTCGGCGTCGCGGCGGGCTTGGGCCTGGGAGCGGGTGGCGTCGGGTCCGGGCTCGGCCTCGACGGCTCCACCTCGGGCTTGGGTGCGGTCGGCTTCGGCGGCTCGACCTCGGGCTTGGGTGCGGTCGGCTTCGGCGGCTCCACCTTTGGCGGCTTTCGGGCTGGCTTCGGCCGGCGACGCGTCGGGCGTACCCGCGGGGTGGATTTGGAGGGGGGCGACGCGGGCACGACCTCGACGGGCGCAGGCGGTAGACCTGGCAGCGCGTCGTCCTTCACCTCGCGGTCGGCGGGCCAGGGCACGATGTCGACGAGGACCCCCGCGTCATCGTCTCCGAAGGCCGAAGCGCCGTAGGGCAGCTCACCAGCCGCTGAACCCGCCACCTGGGGTCCCACCAGCCAGATCGCGCCATGTAGGGCAATGGAGGCGGCCCAAGGCCAGGGAAGACGGCGGCGCATCACAGGTCATGGACGCCGTAGGCGCCCAGAAGTTCCCCCGCCCACCGGGGAAGCCACCTGCCGGCTCGCGCCGTCGGCCCCGTCGGCACCCTCGAGGCCGCGAGCCCAGAGCCGACGCCGTGGCTGATCGCCCTGCGTCGGGGCACCATGGTGCCCTCAGCGGAGCGCTGCGAGCGCGCGGCAGCTCCCCTGATCGCCCTTGGCGCAAGAGCCGTGGAGGATGGGCGAGACGATGCGACAGGCGGCCTCGTGGCCCCCCCGGCAACCGATGCTCAAGAGCTTGGTCGCCTTGTTGATGTCCCGCTTCACGCCGTTGCCGGTCTGGTACGCGATACCCGCCACCATGCAGTCGGCGAACCGGCCCTGGGCGCATCCGACTTCGAAGGGATGGCCGGAGGCGAGCACCGTGGTCGTGCTCACTGGAGCGGGCTTCTTCGGCGCTTCGGCGGCGAGGGAGCTCCCGTTGTGGGGCAGGGTCTCACCGTAGATGGTGTCGAGCCGCGCACAGCCTTCGGGCAGGCCGCCGAGACAGCTCTTCTCGAAGAGGCTGATGGTGAGGAGGGGGTCCGGCCCGACCTCGCCGTCGTCGAACATGCGGGCGAGGCGGTAGCAGGCGTTCGCGTGCCCGTCGTCGCAGAGCGCGGTCAGCTTCGTGGTCGCCTCGGCGACGTTCTTCTCGACGCCGAGCCCTCGGGCCTGGGCGAGCGCGTACTCCGTGCAGGCCACCGGGTGACCGTCCTCACAGGCAAAGGAGAAGAGCTGCGCGGCACGCGCAGCGTCGGTCTCCACCCCCATGCCCGTGGCGTAGGCGAGACCGAGGTTGGTGCAGCCTCCATCGTTGCCCCCTTCACAGGCGCGTTCGTAGAGCTTGGTGGCCCGGACGGGGTCGGGCTCGACGAGAAGGCCGAGCTCGTACATCAGACCGAGGGTGGAGCATCCGGCCGGGTCGCCCAGCTCACAAGCGCGAGCGAAACGCGCTTTGGCCCCGGGCAGCGCGCCCTCATCCGGCGACCGGCGAAGCGCGGTCTCGACGCATCGTTGGGCGTCGACCGATTCGTAGGCCCGAGGAATGAACATGCCGCAGCCCGTCGTGAGCGCGAGCGGCAGGCACCAGAGCGGACTTAGATCACCCATCACCGTGGATGAACGGACGGTCGCTGCGATTCTTTAGGGTCCCTCGCGGGCGCGTGCCCGTTTGCTCAGGGCAGGACCACGGCCTGTCCCTCGCGCGCTCGAGCCAGCGAATCGAGGATCCCTTGGGTCTCGATCTGAGCCTCGACTTCGGGGCCCGTCTCGAGGAAGCGGCGGAAGACCTCGGTCGCGCGCTTGATGCGCCCCATGGCGGCCAAGCATGTGGCCGCGGCGTGCAGGGCATCTCCGTCCTCGGGGAAGCGGCGCAGGGCCTCCTCGGCATGCTCGAGTGCAGCCTCGGGCTCACCGAGCTTGCGTAGCGACTGCGCCAAGCCCACGCGCGCACCGAGGTAGTTGGGCGACAGCCGCACCGCAGCGCGGTAGGCGTCCCGCGCCGTCTCGTACTGGCCCATCTCGAAGAGCGCAGTTCCGAGGTAGTAGAAGGCGTAGCTGTTCTGAGGGTCGGCCTCGAGCACGTCGCGCAACGCGGTGAGGGCCTCCGTTTGGGCCCCCTCCATCAGGAGCTCGGTTGCTTCTTCCACCGCCTCCCAGCGCGCCGCGTCGACTTCCTCGGTCATGGGTGGCGGAAGGTAGTGCCGGAAACGCGTTCTGTCGAACACACCCGATTGGCGAAGTGGCCTCGGCGTTGTAGAGCCACTCCATGGCCCTCCCGCCCGAGCTCGGCATCATGGGGCGCGAGCTCTTGGCCTTTGCCAAGCAGGCCTCGCTCCTGCACAAGGACGTCACTCGTCCCGTGGTGCCCCGCGAGCTGAAGGCGGGCGACGAGCTGGTGGTGGTGCTGCACGGCCTCTTTGCCACGGCGGGGGTGATGCGACCGATGCGACGCAAGCTCGACCGCCACCCTCGACTCGCCACCGCCTCCATGACGTACCCGCCGGGGCCCGGCATCGAGGTGCTCGCAGCCCGTCTCGGCGCCCTGCTCGATACCCTCCCCGACGACATCCGCGTTCACCTCGTCGGGCACAGCGCAGGCGGCGTCGTCGTGCGGTACTACGCTCAGCACGTCGCAGAGCCGGGCCGCATCGTCCAGACCATCTCGATGGCCTCCCCTTTCGCCGGCGTCCGTCCCGCAGGCTGGACCCGGTGGCTCTCCCCCGCCGCCACCGTCGCCCGCGACCTCGCCCCGCAGAGTGTACTGCTTCGGGAGCTGCGCCTCGAGAGCGCCACTTCCAACATCCCGCACCTATCCATCCTCGCGGAGAACGACACCGTCATCGGCGCCCCCACCTCTCACGCGCTCGTCGGAGGTGACGTGGTCCTGGTCCGCGACTGCGGACACAACGCACTCCTGTACCACCCCGAGGCCATGACCGCGGTGGAGTCGCGCCTCTTGCAGGCCCTCGGGGGCGCGTAGCGTTCGAGGTTCCGGGTTCCAGGTTCCGGGTTCGAGGTTCCGGGTTCCAGGTTCCGGGTTCCAGGTTCGAGGTTCCGGGTTCGAGGTTCCGGGTTCGAGGTTCGAGGTTCGAGGTTCGAGGTTCGAGGTTCGAGGACGAGAGCGAGAGCGAGAGCGAGAGCGAGAGCGAGAGCGAGGACGAGAGCGAGAGCGAGGACGAGAGCGAGAGCGAGGACGAGGACGAGCAGCACACTGGGCGCCCCGCAACGACACGATGGCCGTCGTTGCACCCTTCTAGGGCCGCCTGCGGCCCCTCAACGACAGCCATCGTGTCCTTCCGCTGCCGCAGTGTGCGGAGGAGGCCGCGCCGAACCGCGGCCTCCTCGGGTGAAGCTCACCGCGTCATCTTCGAGAGCATCGCCCCGATGCGCC
>JAUHZF010000443.1 GCA_030426145.1 Polyangia bacterium | reverse complement strand
CGCCCGGGCGCAGCCGCTTCTCCACCGCTTGGTAGAACTCGTGGGTGAAGAGGCTCGCGATGCCTGCCCGATAGGGGTTGGACGGCTCGGAGAAGATGAGGTCGTACTCGTCCCGCGTGGTGAGCAAGACCTCGCGCGCGTCGCCCACGATGAGGCGAACCTTGGGGTTCTGGAGGACGTCGTGATTCACGGGCGCACAGACGCGAGCCACCTCGGTCATGGCCGGTTCGATCTCGATGACGTCGACCTGCTCCACGCCGGGGATCGCAGCGAGCCAACCGGCCGTGCTTCCCGTGCCCAGCCCGATGACCATGACCCGCTTCACGTTCGGGTGGAGGATGGCGCCGAGGAGCCCGCTCATCACCTGGGTCGCCGAGTCTTCCGTCGCGGCCCCGTCGCTCTTGCCACTCACCATGAAGGAGGTGTCGTTGAGGGTGCTCAGGGCGAGGCTGCTCTCGCGACCATCGACCTGCCAGGTGATCGCCGCGCGCTGCTGCTCCATCCAACCCCGCAGCTTGTTGCGGCTGCTGTTCTGCAGCACGGCGTCGACGCGCCCCGTACCAATGGGGCTGTGTCGCCATGCCGCGGTGGGGCCGGTGGGGACCATCAAGAGAAGCGCCGCGAGCACGGCCGAGGCGATGGGAAGGACCCACGCCGACACGCCCATGCCGCTGGCTCTCTTTCCCAGCCTCTTCACGCTGAGTCCGACGGCCACCGCGCCGGTGAGCACGAGGGCCCACACCGTGAGCTTCCAGGTCCCGGGCGCGGTCAACCAAGGCAGCACGAAGAAGCCGCCCGCCAGCGAACCCAAGATCGACCCGAGGGTGTTGGTGGCGTAGGCGAGTCCCACGTGGCGACTCACGGCGTCGCGCCCCTCGCCGAGCAGGGCGATGAGCATGGGAAACTGGTACCCGGCGACGATGGCCGCGGGCAGCGCGACGATCATGGTGATGACCGTCCAGCCGATGGCGTGGCCGTAGAGACCCGAGTAGCCGAAGCCCCTCAGCACCAAGGTGGCGATCGCGAGGTCGTCGCCGAGGGCGTAGGGGACCGCGATGAACACGGCTTCGAGTCCACACGTGGCGGCGAAGTCGAGCAGGGTCGGGCGCCGTGAGACGCGGCGCGTGGTGTAGAGCAAACCGCCGAGCCCGATGCCGAGGAGCGCGACCGTGAGGATGAGCCCGAAGGTGTAGGTCGAGCCGCCGAGCAGGGGACCGAGCATGCGGTACCACACCAGCTCGAGCAGGAGGAAGACGAACCCCGTGACGCCTGCGGCCGCGAGCACGAAGGGGAAGGGCGCCTCGGATGGGGCGTGTTCCTGCCCCGATGCGTCGTCTTCTTCGTCCTCGTCCTCGTCCTCGTCGTCCTCGTCGTCTTCTTCGTCCTCGTCTGCCTCTTCCTCCGACCTTGCTTTGGCGACGCGTTCGTCTTCGAGCGCGTGACGCCGCGCCATCATCCGTGCGGCGAGACCGACCAGCACGTTGATGGCGCAGCCCATCCACAGGGTCGAACGGATCCCGAAGATCTCGAGCAGCACGAAGGTGGACAGCCCGGCGCCGAAGACCGCGCCGAGGGCGTTGGCGCCGTAGAGGAGCGCGGTCGAGCGTCGCCCCACGTCGTCGTCGTCGATAGCGGCCTTGGCTGCGGCGGGTAGCGTGCCACCCATGAGCAGCGTGGGAGGAAGCAAGACCAGCGCGCTGAGAACGAGGCGCACGAGGGTGCCCCCGACCATGCCCAGCGACATGGTGCCTCCGGCCGCGATGTAGGCTGCGCGCGCGACCCAGAGCAAGCCGGGGGTAATGGCCGCCGTCACCGCGATGGCGAGCTCGAAGTGCGCGTAGAGCTCGAGCGGCCGCTTCGAAGCCTCGGCTCGCCGGCTCAGCAGAAGGCTGCCGTAGCCGAGGCCGCCCATGAAGACGGCCAGCACCGCCGCGTTGGCCGGGGTCGAAGCCCCGAAGACCAGCCTCAGCTCGCGAAGCCAGGCCACCTGGTAGATCAAGGCGCAGAAGCCCGACAGGAACAGCAGGAGCGCGATACGATAGCGGCGTCGCGGAACGGGAGGGGCGCCCATCGGACGCGAGTCTAGTGCTCGTTGCTGCGGGCTGTCATCCTTGGTCCGGTGGGACTGGGAGCGCCTGGTGCTCGCGCGCCTGGTCGCCCGACGATAGCGGTGCTCAGCTCACCCCGATGACGTTCGGCCCGGTTGGCGGGGCTCCGTCGACGGAGTCTGTGGGAGCGATGATGGGCTTTCGCCCCGCGCTGCAGGCCGAGCTCCTACGCCGGTGGTTGGAAGGGCCGGCGGTCGTGTTGATCGGGGCGGCCGGCGTGGGCAAGAGCTGGTTGGCGTCGGCCGCGGCTCGCGCCGCGCGTGCGTCTGGCGCGGTGTCGAGCGTCTGGACGGTGCCCGTGATCGGGCCGAGCGATGGGTGGGCTGGGCTCCTCGCGCGAGCCATGGGCGAAGAGGCTCCCACCGAGCCTGCGGGGTTGTTTCGTTGGATCGACCGTCAGGGGCCGAGCCTCTTGTGCATCGATGCGGTCGTGGCGGGTCCGTCCGCGCCGCGTTTCGTCGATGCCCTCGTGGAGGCTGCGCCGAGCTGCGCCGTACTTCTGACGTCACGCCGCGCCTTCCCGACCTGGGGCGTGCCTCATGTCGAGGTGCCGCCGCTTTCTACCCCCGAAGGCGACCGGCTCGAGGGGCCAGCCGCCGACTATCTGCGCATGCGCCTCGACCAGCTCGCGTTGCCGCTCGCCGACGAACCGATGCTCGCCGCCCTTCTGCGTGACCTGGAGGGGATCCCGCTCGCGATCGACCTCGCGCTGCCGCGCCTGAGGGTGATGCCACCCGCGGCTCTGATGCATCGGCTCCGCAAGGGTCACTCGATGCTGGCCCAGGGCACCACGAGCTTCGACGCCGTGGTCGACATGTCGTGGCGGGTCCTCGACGACGAGGCACGTGCGAGCCTGGTCTCGCTCTCGGTGGCGAGCTCGCCGCTCTCGATGAGCACCGCCGAGGTGTTGTTGGGGTCGGGGGCCACCGCTCGGCTGCAGGCGCTGGCCGACGACGGGTGGCTCCGTCGCACGCCCGACGGCCTCCAGCTCCTTCGATGTTTGGCCCGAGTGATTCGCAGGCGCGCTTCCGACGAGGCCCTCGCGCGGGGCGAAGTCGAGCTCGTGCAGGCCGTGCATGGGCGCCACGATCCGGAGGCACGGCGACAGCTGCTGCACGCGATCGCGCTTGCTGCCGAACGTCCGCGCCTGACCCGTCCCCATGCCGAGGCGGTCTTGATGGCGACCAGGGCAGAGCGCGGGCCGCTCATCGACGATGGGCTCACGCCGTCGGCGCTACCCTCTTCTTCGGCCGTCGATGCGATTCTCCACGCATCGCGCGACTCGGGAGCAGACGCCCGAGCTTTCATCGACGCGTGGTTGACCCGCGCCAAGCTCGACACCCGTCGAGGGGACTGGTCGCGCGCGGAGGTGGGACTGCAACGCGCGGTCGAGGTGGCCAGCGTTCGAGGTGGGGCCGACCTCGAAGGGGTCCTGGCCCTGGCCGGAGCCGAGCTCGCCCTCGCCCGCGGCGATGCCGAACGTGCCCGTGACCTCGCGGGCTCCGCACGTGATCTCGTGGGAGATGATGCGCGCGAGCTCCAGGCGGTGGCCTTGCTCGCGGCCGCCCAGGAAATGCTCGTCGACCCGGGCACGGCGATGGCGCTCTGGCGGCGTGTCGCGGCGCAGAACCGCCGTCCCGAATGGGCGGATGCGGCGCGTGTCCGCTGCGCGTGGTGCCTCCTCGACATGGGCGACCACGACGCGGCGCGGACCGAGCTGGGGGCGGTGTCGACCTCCTCGCTCCCCCGGCAGGTGTTGGAAGCCTTCACGGCGCACGACGCAGGTGACCTCGCGACCGCCGCCCGGGCCTACCGCCAGGTGATGACGTCAGCCTCCGGTCTCGTCGAGCTCATGGCGTGGACGGGATGGGGCCTGCTGCGTTTGACGGAGGGGGCACTTGCCGAAGCATCGGCGGCGTTTCGGGAGGCGCGGCGGCTCGCGTCGCCCATCCACCGCGCCGATTGGGCGCGCCTCGCTCTCGCCCTGGAGCTCCGGGCCGATGCCGAGCTGCCCGTCGCCGTGCGGACCCGCGAGGTCGAGCTTTCCGGGGGACCGTGTCGCACCCGGGCCGATCGCTTGGCCGACGCACTACGCGAGGGACGGGACGGCGAAGGCGTGCTCGCACGCCTCGTGACGGCAGGGGGCGAGACCAAGGCGCCCTGGCCCGACGACGCGCTGGTGATCGGCGCCGAAGGCGACTGGTTTCGGCTCCCCCAGGGCGAGGTCGTGAGCCTGGCGAATCGCCCCACGGTGGGCAGGGTGCTCGTCGCCCTCGCCGAGCAGCGTCGCCTCGGCTCGGGGGAACCGATCTCGGCCGACGCCCTCTTGGCCGCTGCCTGGCCGGACGAGCGCGTTCTCTCCGACGCGGGAGCCCACCGGGTGCGGGTGGCCGTGTCGACCCTTCGCAAGCTGGGGTTGCGCGCTTACTTGCAGACGGTCCGGGGCGGCTACCGGTTGCTTCCGACCTGTCCCTTGGTCTTCACACCCGATTGATCGCGATTGATCGCGTTTGATTCCGGGTGACCAGGGGTGGCGCCGTACATCGGTTCACGCGCCATGAACGTGAGCCATCCCTCTCGACCCGCCCGGGCGACGACCGTCCGCAGCCTCGCCGCCGACCACCCGAGTCGGTGGGCGAGCTCGCCTTCGCCAAAGCTGGGGCTGGCCATCACCGCGGCGCCGAGGCGCAATCGGAAGCGGTGTCGGCGTGCGGCGCGTACCGCGAGCGCGACCATCGTCAGCCCCACTGCGCCGGAGACGAAGCCCAGGATGAGGCCGGCCCGGAGCACCCCCAGCTCGTCGCTGCTCAGCCCCGCGAAGGTGGTGAACGCGGAGAAGAGCAGCGCCGCGGTGGCGAGCACGCTCACGATGGCCAACAAGCGTTGCTCGCGCCGTTGGGCACGGGCGAAGGCCACCAGCACGACGGATTCAGGCGACATGCTCGGCCTCCGGGGCGTCGAGCGCCCGAACCAAGGCGTCGACGTCGTCGAAACGCTGCGCGCGGTCCTTCGCCAAGCCTCGCGCGATGACCGTGTCGAGCCAAGCCGGCACGCCCAGCTGCTCGAGGGTCGGGGGCGGCGCGTGCAGCATGCGCTCGTAGATCTTGGCCTCGGTGACGTCGAACCAGGGCGGGGTGCCGGCGATCATCTCGAACAGGAGCTGCGACAGGCCGTACACGTCGGTGCGACGATCGAGCGGCTCGCCGCGGGCCTGCTCGGGCGACATGTAGAGCGGTGTCCCGATCGCGGCCCCCGAACGGGTGAGGACCGAGGATGCATCGAGCCGTCGCGCCAGGCCGAAGTCGATCAGCACCGGGCGCTCGCCTTCGGGCCCCTGCTCCAAGAAGACGTTGCTCGGCTTGAGGTCGCGGTGCAGCACGCCGGCCGCGTGCGCGGCACCCAAGGCGGCGGCCAGCGGCTTCAGCAGGGCGAGCGCTTCGCGCCACGGGAGCTGGCCTACGCGCTCGAGACGCTGCTCCAAGGTCTCGCCTCGCAGCAAGTCGGTCACGACGTAGGGCGCACCATCGCTCGTGGTGCCGACGAACCGCAGGCGTTGAACGTGGGGATGCGCCACCTGAGCGAGCAGGTTGGCTTCGCGCGCGAGGCGGTCACGGTCGTGTGGGCCAGCTTGAGGGACCTTCACCGCCACGGGCACCCCGGAGAGCACGTCGATCCCTCGGAAGACGCGGCCCATGCCGCCTTCGCCGAGCACCTCGACGAGGCGATAGCGGCCGTCGAGAACGTCGCCACATTGCATGGTTCCGCGTTCGCCGCGTTCTCCGTGGAGGGGGGCGGGAAGCGCCTGAACCAGGTCGGCGCAGGCTGCCCAGAGGAGCGCCTCACAGAGTTCCACGCGAGGCCAGCCGAGCGCGTGCTCGAGCTCGGACGGGCCCATGGCCGGGAAGGGCGTCAGCACATCGGCGATGCGGTCGAGCCGCGCCCACCGGGTCCATCGTCGCCAGGCCCCCGCCGCCGCAAGCCCCCCGGCCGCGGTGAGCATGCCCCCGACGATGCTCGTCAATGCACCGATGGATGGGTGCTCGTCGGTCAACAGCATCACGACCCCGACCGCCAGCGCGAGCAGCCCGAAGGCGGCGAGGGCGACCCCCATGCCTCCCGCGACCACGGCGCCGATGCGCCCGCCGCGCGCACGACGTCGGTGGCGGGCGAGGTCGTACCACATACCCCGTTTTACGGCGGCCACGCCCCAATGTCCTCACACAGGAGAAACATCATGAAATCCCATCACCTTTTTGCTCTCGCCCTCATCAACCTCCCCCTCGTTGCGTGCAAGTCGTCGAGTGAGCTCGACGCCTACGCCGAGGAGGTTTGCGCCTGCACCGACCAGGCTTGCGCCAAGAAGGCGCACGACAAGTACGCCGAGCTCCCGGAGCTGAGCATGAAGCTCAAGGACGCCGAGTCTTTGCCTCCCGAGAAGCAGGCCGCCTTGAGCAAGGCGATGGGCTGCTCTCTGAAGCTGCAGACCTCCAGCTCTGGACAGGCGGCGCCCAAAGCCGACAAACCCAAGCTGGCGTCGCACACCAACGATGCCATGGGCTACACGATCAAACTCCCCAGCGGCTTCGAGACCAGCCACGAAGACGGCAACGCGGGCATGTACGGCTACGACACGATGATCATCAAGGTCGATCCCGTCGGGGTGGCTCTGGCCACGCCGGACGACCTGTTGCGTGGCGTGAACACGGGTGACGGCAAGGTGGACAAGAAGACCGAAGGAGACGTGGTCATCGTCACCGTCGAGAAGCCCAAGATGCCGCTCAACGTCTATGCCGGACCCGTGGGCGCCAAGCTCGCGGCCCACTGCATGGCCGAGCCCAGCATGCGCGACCTGGCCGTCGAGGTCTGCAGCTCGTTGCGCGCCAAAGGCACCGAGTAGCGGCGTCGCCGAGGCGGTTGGCGACGAGGGCTCCGACCGCCATAGTACGGCCGATGCTTCGCTCCTCGACGCTGGTCCTGGGCCTGTCCCTGTTCGGTTTCGCCTGCAGCCCAGCCGCACCCCCACCGCCGCAGCCGGCCCCTACCCCGACCACGAGCGCGACCGCGCCGGCCCCTTTCGACGCGCAGGCCGTCGCCAAGCGCCTCATCATCGTCGATGGCCACATCGACCTTCCGCACCGCCTCCGCAAGGGCATGAAGGATGGGGCCGTGTCCGAGGACGTCACCATGCCTACGGAGCAG
>JAUHZF010000056.1 GCA_030426145.1 Polyangia bacterium | reverse complement strand
GCGCCTGGTAGGGCGCACAGGTCCTACGCAGCTCGTCGTGGGTTCCCGTGGCCGCAACCCGCCCCGATGCGAGGACCACGTTGAAGTCGCTGTCGAGGAGTTGGGGGGCGTGGGTCACCACCACCTGCGTGCGTCCGCCAGCACGTGCTCGAACGGCTCCGAGGATCTCCGCGGCCGTGGCAGACGGGAGGCCGGCTTCAGGCTCGTCGAGCACGCCCACCGGCGCGTCCTGCAAGATCATGCGGGCGACGAGCAGGCGCCGATGCTCGCCGCCCGAGAAGTTGGGTGGGTGGCGACGATAGGCCGTGTCGAGGCCCCGTTCACCTCCCCGCTCCGCCAAAGCAGCGAGCTGCACGGCGGACAGGGCTTCCGCCATCGCGGCGTCGTCCGGCGCGGGATCGAGCCCGAGGGCGAGGTTGTCGCGCACCGGGCGCTCGAGCAGGCCCGCCGTCTGACGAACGACACCGAAGATGCGAGGCAGCAGCGACGGCTCGATGTCGCGAAGGTCGGCGCCATCGAGGGTGATCCGCCCTTCATCGGGATCGTCGAGCCGCAGCAGCAGGCGCAGCAGCGTGCTCTTGCCGGACCCCGAGGGGCCACAGACCCCCACCACGGTGCCGGCCGGGACCGTGAGGTCGATGCCATCGAGCACGGGCGACGTGGCGCCTGGTGGCGTGTAGCGCACCCCTTCGAAGCGCAGCTCGCCACGGATCGTGGCGGGGTCGATCGGCGCCGGCGCGTTGCTCGAGGACGGTGCGGGGGGCAGCGCCACGAGCTTGCTCGCCGCCTCGAGGATGGGCTCGCGTTCGATCAGGCCCTGACGGATCCCGTCGAGCGCCTCGAGCCGCACCATCAAGAGCGGCACGAGCAAGAGCAGCTTGGCCACGTCTCCGGGGCCATAGGGTCGCTGCGAGAGCTCGAGCGCCACCACCAAGAGCAGCGGCGACAAAGCCGTGAACATGCTCTTGATCTGGCCCGAGACGGCAAGCGCAGCGGCGAAGCGGGCTCGCTCCGCCGCGCAAGCGTGGGCCACCTCGGCAAACTCGGAGACCACCTGCTCGCGCGCGCCCCACAGCCGTAGGTCTTCGGCTGCCGAGAGCGTCTCTTGGAGGAACCCGAAGACGGCGGCATCCGCGTTCTGCAGCTCGCGTCGCGCGCGTCCGACGCGGCGTGAGGCGCGGTCGCTCACGAGCCGCGAGATGACGAAGAGCCCGACGCCCCCACCAAGACCAGCCACGCCCCCGATGAGCTGAGCTCGACCCCGAGTACGAGCAGGGTCGCGATGGACTGGGGCAGCCCCGTGAATACGGAGACCGCGAAGTCGCTCACCAGGGCCGCTTCGCGCGATACGGCGAGCTTCACGACCGCAGTGCGCGTCGCCCCATCCCCAGCCTTGCCCGGTGGAGCCTTGCCCGGCGGAGCCTTGCCCGGCGGAGCCTTGCCCGGCGGAGCCTTGCCTGGTGGAGCCTTGCCCGAGGGTGTTTTCCCGGGAGGAACCTTGCCCGGAGGTCCCATCCCGGGCGGGCGGCGCGGGGCTTGGATCGCCAGGCCGACGTCGTCGACGTCCCGCGACGACGCGTAGAGCACAGCCCGCATCATCTCGGTCCGGAGCGCGGCGGTGACGTCCCCCGACAGCGCGGACCCCAACCGACTCGCGGTCACCCCGACCCCGACGGTGAGCACCGTGGCCACGAGGGTGATCCCAACCAGCAGCCAGGGCTGGTCGTTGGGCACCAGACTCGCGATGAGGCCAGCGAAAGCCCCCGGCGGCGCTGCGCCCGAGGGTGACGCTCCCGCCACGGCCCCCATCGCGCGCCCGATGACCGCCGGCAACACCCCCGCCGTGGCCCCGGTGAGGATGGCCATGCCGATCACCACCGCGAAGCGGAGCGTGATCGAACCTCGAAAGGCCCGACGCGCGACCAAGAGCAGTGCCCAGAGCCGCCGCATCAGTCGACGGAGGGCCAGGTGATGACCACCCGCGCCGAGGCGTTGCGCCCCGCCGCGGGACCGATGAAGGGGGACGCGGCGAAGGTGCGCAGCACGCAGGCCGCGACGGGCTCTAGGGCACGATCATCGGTGGTCGCCTTCACGCTCGAGGGCTCGATCGTGCCGTCGGGCTGAATGATGAAGTCGAGCACGATGGCATCGGGCGGCGGCGGCATGCCATCGTTCTGCTTGCAGTTGCGAAGCCTCCAGTAGATCTGCGCGCGCGCCTCCCGCTCGATCGCGGGGGAGCTCACCGCGGGCTGCACCTCGATGGGGCCCGCCTGAACCCCCGGTCGCGGTCGTCCCGGGGGTGGGAGCGCGGGCGTCGGCATCACCGGCGGCCCCTCTGCGCCCGTCTCGCTACCCACCCGCGTGGAGCCGTTGGGTCCCGTGGGGGGCGTCGCCGGCAGCTCACGCGATTTACCCACGAGCTCGGCCAATACCGCCTGGCTCGCCGCCGATGGCGCCGGCGCGACCTGGGTTTGGTCGGAGCGGTGCGCCACCGTCGGGGCCACGCGCATGCCGCCTCCTTCCTCGGGCTCGCCCGCACAGCCGGTGCACACCAGCGCCAAGACCCACCAGCGCTTCATGGCATGCCCTCCAGACGAAGCTCGATCTGCTTCTCATCACCGAGCTTGGCCCGCAGGTTCGACGTTTGGGCTCCGATCTCCACCGCGAGCGGTCCCCCGAGAGGAAGGATGTTGCCGCGTGGCCCGCCCATGAAGGCGTAGGGCCACACGAGGAGCGAGCCGTCGGCGTCCCAGGGCGAAAGCCGCCCTCCCATCTCGAGGTCCAGGGTTCCAGCCAGCTCGTGCCGTTCGGTGTCGAGGAGGGCTACGCCATGCGCCCAGCTGAGCACCACCATCTGCGCGTCGACGGCGTGGAGGTCTTCGTAGACGCGGTCGCCACGGGCCGGGAAGAGCAGGGTCGCCGGCTCCTCTCCTCGCCGGCGATGCACGCCGGCTTCATCCGCGAAGATCAAGATCCCCGGCGCCTGACCATCCGCCATGGCCGTCGCGCGCGGGGTCGCACGGCCGTAGGGGGTGAAGCCATCCCGACCCCAGTGCCACATGGTGCCGTCACTGACCGCGAGCCAAAGGCCACCCTCGGCCCCCTCCCCGCTCCAGCGCACGTCGTACACGTAGCCGTCGACGGCTCTCCCCACATCCAGCGGCGCCGGGTCCGGACCGGCCTGGTCGAGGGTGACCGTCGCGAGGCCACCCTCGAGGTTCTGAAACAGGACCACCTTACACGCGCCGTCCGCCCCGAGGACGAAGCCCGGCGCCCGGCTCACGCGCTTGAGAACGAGGGCGCGACGTGCGTCGAAGAACTCCCAGATCGCGCCCTGGTTCGCCTTTCGGTAGGCGAGCAGCGACCCGTTCGGGCAGTGACGCAACAGCTTGCCCGCGCGCCGCAAGATGGGCTCGCCTTCGCGGTCGAGGATCCGGATCTCTTCCCCCACTTGCCACACGACCTCGTCTCCGAGGACCACCGCCGCCGTGATCGAGCTGCCCTGGGCGCGCTCCGCCTCGTCGTCGAGCGCACCACCGCCATAGCTGATGAGCGGCGCCAGGCTTCCCGGACCCGGCGGAAACATCACGAGGTCGCGGGTGAGGACCCGGCCGTCCTCGAACCGGTAGCCGCCCTCGAAGCGTCGCGGTCCCAGGTGCCGCTGCGACAGACGCGGCCCGTAGTCGCGTGGGTGATAGAGCTTCTCCGGCCAGCGCCCACGCTCACGAACGCAGGGTCGCGCGGTTGGCGGGGGCACAGGGTCTTCGGGGTCGCGACCTCCACCGCGGAGGTAGTACCAATCACCGGTCCCGGTGAAGTCACACACGGCGACGTCGACGCCACCTTCGTCCCAGCGCGCGTCAACCGGGTTCGGGGTGACCACCAGCTGCTCATGGATGGTCTTCGGCTCCTTCCCGGCGAGGTCGAGCACCTCGAGCCGGCTCGGTCGCACGAGCGCGACGAGCTGATCCCGCGGGCTGAATCGCGCCACGGACGGCTGGACCTCGACGTCGAGCTCGAGGCGGCGCTCGGTCGTGCCCTTCCAGAGCAAGAGCTTTCGCAGCCAGGCCGCTGCCACCCACTGACCGTCGGCCGAGATGTCGAGCACCCGCCCTGCGAAGGGGTCGGCTTTGTAGGTGGAGGGCGACCGCAGATCCCAGCGCACCACCCCTTCGTCGGTGGTGCACGAGACCACGGGAGCCCGCGCCGCGACGAGCACCTGGCTGAGGCCCCGTACGCATCGGAACGGGGAGCTCGCAGCCAGACCGACGCTCCCGTCGTCACGCAGGCGCCAGACCTTGAGGTGGCCGTCGAGTCCGCGGCTCACGAAGGCATGGTCGAACGGCACCGGGACGAAGTCGGCCATGCCGTCGTCGTGCGGTCGGAAGCGGACCCGCGACGGCGCGAATTCGGGCCCCGCCGGGGGCTTGAAGTCGAACACGACGACCTCGCGCCCACCCCCGATGAGCCACCGCTCGCCCCAATGAAAGTCGGGTCGAGGCACCTCGTCGAGGGTGAGGAACCGTGCCTGGGGAAGCTTCTGTGCCGCGGCTACGAGCTCGAACCGCGTGAGGGGGTCGAGGTCGCCCGCGGCCACGGCCCCGGCGAGCAGGGAGACTTCGGCGTAGGGGTCTTCCGCCGCACGCGCGAGCGAGACCATGCCCTCCCGCGCCCCCTCGAGCTGGGCTCGCTCGAGCGCGGCCTCCTGCGCAGTCTGACGACGCTTCTGCTCACCGTCGAACCACACCCCGAGCACCACCGCTGCCACCGCAGCCAGCCCCAACGCGATTCGCCGCACCCATACCCAACGCCACGCAACCTCGCTCGCGCGCACGAAGTCGCGCTCGTCGTCGCCGAGCTCGACCTCCACCACCTCGCGCCAGGTGGCGACCCGTTCGAGCGCCGCTCCTCCCCAGAGCAGGCGGCGGGGTTTGCCTGCCATGACCCAGCGATGGGAGGCGGCGCGGAGGTCCTGCACGAACGTGAGGCGATCGGTGTGCGCGAGCCGCAGGGCGTGGAGACGCGTCCAGCGTTCGGCGAGCTCGGGATGCACGAGACTCACCTCGCCGCGCCGGCAGTTCAGCAGGCGACGCCGCCGAAGGGGCTCCACGAGGGTGCGTTCGGTCTCGTGCAGCATCTCCACCGGCAGGGTGACCGGCTCCCCGTCGACACTCACGAGGCGCAGCAAGAGCGCCTCCACGTGCGCCTGCGTCGCCTCGTCGAGGTCGCGAAAGACCTCTTCGGCATGGCTTGCCGCCACCCCGACCACGCCCCCGAGCTCGTCCCAGACCTCCCGCCGGAGCGCCCCTTCCCCGCAAGCCTCCCACCACCGCCGAAGCGCCAACGACACCAGCGGCAACCGGCTGCCGTCGTCGAGCTCGGCCGATACCGCGTCGATGATGGCGTCGGCTTCGTCGAGGGGTCGCCGGGCTGCCTCGGCCGGACCGCGCACGAGCGCGTCGACGGCCCCGGCTCCGATGGGTCCGATGAAGCGGAGCCAGGGTCGCATGGCGGTGCCGACCGGATGCTCGAGCAGTTGACCGGTGTGCTCGGCAGCGACCGTCGCCACGAGACGAAGCCCAGACGGACCTTCGAGCAGACGCTCGACGAGCTCAGGGAGAAGCTCGGGCGACGCCCCGTCGTCGGTGACCACACGGTGAAGGTCGTCGATGACGACCAGCGCCCCGACCGGGCTCGTCTCCGCCCACCGCAGCAGCCGCGAAACTTCGTCGCCGCGGCCGTTCCCGGGGTGGTCGCCCAAGAACCGCTGCAAGGCCTCGCTCACGTGCTCGTCGAGGCTGAGGGTCGGATCTTCGAAGGTGAGGTCACAGCTTCGCCAATCGTGTCGCCCATCGGCGAAGCTCTGCGCCAGGCGCGGCAGCACGCCGGCCCGTGCGAGCGACTGCAAGCCGATCCCGCGCTCACCGTGGAGGATCGCCGCCGGAGCGTCCTCGAGCTCCCGCGCCAACCGAGCGGCATCGGTGGCGCGCCCGTAGAAACTGCCCTCGTCCTCGGGACGGTAGACCTCGAGACCGCGGTAGGGGTTGTCCGGCAGGCCGAAGGGACGCTCCCAGACCTCATCGAGCTGGGCCCGCATCGTGCCCTTGCTCACCCCGCGGGCCTCGGGGTCGAGGGCGAGCCACCGCTGAAGCAGCTCGGCCAAGCCGAGTGGGAGATCGGGGTGTTCCTCCGCCAGCGCGCGAATCGCGCCGCGCACGGTGGCCGACTGCAACTGCGAGAGCCACGCCTGGGCCGTGGTGTTGGCCACGGTCCCCGACGACTCGGACCGCTCGTCCTTGGGCCGAGGACCGACGCGCTGGGGCAGCGAGCCCGTGACGAGCAGAACCACGCACGCAGCCAGGGCGTAGGCGTCGCTCGAGGCGCTCGGCTCGCCCTCCTCGAAGACCTCGGGGGCCATGAAGCCGGGCGTCCCCACGACCCCGCGCGACGTTGGCGCCCCCTCGGGCGTGTTCTCGCTCGAGACCTGCACCATGAAAGCGGCGGTCGACATCTCGTCGAGGCCTTCCCCGTCGCCGGGAATGGGCGTCGGCACCGGTTGGTCGATGCCGTGCCGGGCGATGCCGAAATCGAGCACCTTCAGCCCGCCGTCCTCGGGCAAGAAGAGGTTGGCCGGTTTGAGGTCGAGGTGCACCACGCCCGCCCGATGGATCTCGTCCAGCGCAGCGGCGGCCTGCCGGGCCCAGTCGAGCACGCGCCGCCACGGCATGCGCTCCTTGCGCGCGACGAAGGCGTTGAGGTTCTCCCCGAGCAGCAGCTCCATGGCCACGAACGGGATCTGGCCCTGGGGCACGGCGAGGATCCCGGCCGCGTAGATGGTCACGAGCGCGGGATGACGGAGGGAGGCGATGATGCGCGCCTCGGCGCTCCAGTCCTGTCCGCCCGACCCGCGCAGGAGCTTGAGGGCGACCTCGCGGAGGGGGGTCGCGTCTGGCAGCAGCTCTTCGGCGCGCCACACGTCACCGAAGCCCCCGCGGCCGAGCCGCCGCACGAGCCGGTAGCGCCCATCCAGCACCTCACCCGGCACGCGCTTTCCCGCCTCGGCCATCCGGGTTCGAGCGTAGATAGGACGGCGCCGGACCGCTACCGTGCGTTGTCAGTCCTTCTTTCGAGCAGCGCGATGCACCCGAAGCTGGGCGCGGATCCGGTCGAGGGATACCAGCTCGCCCTCCCCCGCTCCGGGGCAGCTCCCCTCGGCTTCACACCACGCGTCTTCGCTTTCGAGGTTCTCGTCCCAGAAGGGCCAGGTGCGGCATTGGACCGGCCGTGCCTCGTAGACCTGACAACC
Source organism: Polyangia bacterium (assembly GCA_030426145.1). Taxonomy (GTDB): domain Bacteria; phylum Myxococcota_A; class Polyangia; order Polyangiales; family Polyangiaceae; genus JAPYTK01. Next base: position 26,578 of record JAUHZF010000056.1, on the reverse strand, counting down.
CCGGCTCTCGGGGTCGAAGAACACACAGTCGCCGTTGAAACGCTCGAAGAGGCTGCGCCCCCGGGCCAGGCGGCGCACGTAGCGGCGCTCGAAGTCCTTCGGGGACAGCTCGAGGTGCTCGGCGAGTGCAGCGATCTCCTCGTCGTTGACCCACACCGCGCCAGGATCGCCGGTGCAGCAGTCTCCGCAGCCGGTGCACGTGAAGCGGAGACCGTCCGCGTACCAGGGGCGCTTCGTCACGACTGCGCCATGAGCTCCCGCAGCAGCGGCGGCAAGCGGCGGGCATCGATGGTCGACGACAGCGACTCCCCAGAGACGGTGGAGCTCATGTGGCACGCGCCTTCCCGCGGGAGATGGTCGATCCAATAGAGGTCGAATCGGTCGTCGTTCGCCAGGCGCCGCACCCACGGGTCGAGGGGCAGGACCAAACCATCGCGCCATCGCGCCAGGTAGACCACATGGGCGAGCCGCACCGGACTCATGAAGCCGATCCGGCGCCGCGCGCCGGCGAGGTGGGGGCCCGTGTGGTCGATGAATTCGACGGTCTGCGACTCGCCGTAGAGATCGGGCTCGGTCCGTTGAACCGTCACCAGCGTCCACGCCGCGAGCGGTCGCAGCGCCCGCAGGAAGGCCCGCGTCATCTGCTCGAACTCGGTCACGTCGGCCGCGGCACGCGCCTCGTTGTAGTGGCCGTGGGCGAAGTTGTTGCGCTCGGAGTGGAGCAGGTTGCTCAACTGGTCGAAGGTCTGGTTCTGACTGAGCTTCACGCCGAGGACCTGCGACGCGAGGCGCCCGATCGGGTCGTCCTGACCCGAGAAACCCTTCACCGAGAGGCGGGCCAGCTCGCGCCACGACCCGAGTGGCAGCCCCGCGCGGGTCTTCACCTTCTTGTAGTACGCGAGGAGCGCCTTCTGCTGGGCCTCGTCGACCTCGCCCGTGCGCGCCTTGGCGAAGTAGGCCGCGGCGAGCACGATAGCGATGAAGCGCCACGTGCCCTCGAGCACGTCGAAGAGCATCTTCACGCGCTCGACGGCGCTGAGGGAGCCGATGGCCGCATGCACCCGCCCGGCGATGGGATACGGCAGGCCGCCCGAGAGCGCGCTCAGCACGCCATGGGCGTCGGCGCACTCGCGCGACAGCTCCTTTGCACGCGTGTCGGCGCGCTCGGCCATCACCTCTTCCCACGAGAGCGACCGCGGAAGCTCGACCGCGCCATCGGTGATGGGCGCGCGGGCGTGCCACTCGCATTGGACCTGCACGCCGAGCTCCGCCGCGTCGATCTTGCGGGGGAAGCTGACCCCGAGCACGCCGTCACCGAGCTTGGCTACCATGGCCGATGGGCCCACCTGGGAGCTGACCATGGCGGCCAGCTCCTGCTCCAACGCCCCAACGACCTTGGGGCCGATGCGCGAGAGTGCGGCCTGTTCTTCGATGCCGAACAGCAGCATCTGCTGCTTGGGATGCTTGGCCCGCGCCACGACCTCGCCGGTGAGGCTCAGCCGCACAGCGGCCTTGTGATCCCGAAGCGCCACCACGGACGGCGGCGCGGGCGCGGCGCCGCCACCAGGAAGAGAGTGGCGGCCCATGGCCGCCCCGTCGATGGCGTCCAGGGCCAGCTCGACCTCGCTCCCGGCCAGCTGCGACTCACCCTGGAGGCTCCAATGACCAGCGGCGAGCACGGTCACCCCGGCTTCGGCCACGAGGTTGCCCGCCTTGGCCGCGACCTGCGCGCAGCGGCCTTCGTCGCCACGTACGAGCAGCGCGACGACATCCCCTTGTCGAGCCACGACGTCGGTTGGCCATCCCTGGTGCACCGCCACCGCTGCCGTGACCGGCGCCGCTCCGTCGCCCCCTTGCACCAAGACGAGCACCAACCCGTAGGCGTCTTCCTGCTGGAGCGCGGTCGCCACCTCTTGCTCGAGGCCACCCCGAGCGAGCAGCCCGGTCTGGGCATCGACGGTATCCGACGGCACCGAGCGCGATACGTAGCGGCGATCGACGAGCGTGGCGCGCATCGCGCCCACGGTGACGAAAGCGCCGTGCACCATCGGAGCGCGCTCTCCCCGGGCGAGCGCCCGCGTGCCCACCTGCACCGGAACGCTGCACTCCTGCCGGCGCTCCAGCCACCACCGTACCCCATCGTGGTGGAGCCGGGCGGCGAGGCGGGAGGCGACATCGGGATAGACGAGATCGTTCACCTCGCCCCCGACGGCTTTGACACGCCCCAGCGAGAGGGTGCCCACGGGCTCCAGTCTGAGATCGCGGATGCTTCCGTCGCGGGCTTCGATGCGAAGGCGATCGGGGGCATCCACCTCGCCACGCCAGATGGAGAAGACCGGTGCGTCACTGAGCCAGACGGTGGCCGCACCCTTGGTCTGGGCCGCGATCGTCGCGTCGAGCGGCCCCCCCTCCGCGGCGGGCTCGGTCTTGGTGACCCCTATGCTGCCCGCCGGGGGCGCCTCGGGCGCGACCACGGTCTGGACGCGAACGGGCTCCGCCGCGATCGCCGCCGAAACGTCCACGGAGGGCATGGTGGCGTGGGGTGAGACGCCGCTCGGGCGCGCCCCGGGAAGGGGCGACAGCGCGCGCCCCCCGAGGGGTCGGGCCGCACTCGGAGCGCCCGGGCCATCGTCCACGACGGGGATGGAGGCGAGGGCTTCGATGAAGGCCTCGGCGTGCTGGAAGCGGTGCTCGCGGGCACGCGTGAGCGCGAGTCGGACGATCGAGGCGAGCGACGGCGGCACCTCGGGGTTGAGCTGCGTCAGGTCTTGCGGGTCGCGCTGGCAGATCGCCATCACGAGGCGGGCGTAACTCCGGTCCATGAAGGGCGGCGCTCCGGCCAGCATCTCGTGAAGGATGGCGCCTACCGCCCAAAGATCGGCGCGGTGGTCGACCTCCTCGATGGCTTCGACCTGCTCGGGCGACATGTAGAGCGGCGTGCCCACGATCGCGCCGTCTTGGGTGAGCCGAGCCGACTGCTGGAAATCGGGGGTCTCGGGCGGCTCCATCAGCTTGCTGAGGCCGAAGTCGACGATCTTCACGTGGAGCCGGTCGTCATCGCCGGGCACGAGGAAGAGGTTCTCGGGCTTGAGATCACGGTGCACGATGCCCGCGGCGTGCACGCGCCGCAGACCCCGCAGCGCCTCGACTGCGAAACGCACGGCCTCTCCCACGGGCAACCGTCCCTGGGCCCGCAGGCGCTCCGACAGATCGCGCCCCTCGAGGTACTCCATGACCAAGAAGGGCTGTCCCTGAGCGTCCTGGCCCCAGTCGAAGACCTGAACGATGTGGGCGCTCTGCACGGTGCTGATGGCTCGCGCCTCCCGCTGAAAGCGCAGCAGTGAGGTCTCGTCGCGCTGGGCCGTCATGTGCAGGAACTTGAGGGCCACCCGCTTGCCGATGGTGAGGTTCTCGCCCTCGTAGACGTTGCCCATGCCGCCCGAGCCCAACAGACGCGCGATCCGGTACTTGTCGGCCACCACGGTGCCGACCCGCTCGTCTGCTTCCTGAGGGCGCGTCACTTGGCGTCATTGTTGCCCCGACCCCCGGAGGACGTAAAGCCCGCCCGGGGATCTCTTTGGCCGCTCGGGGACCAGCAGGAATTCGACACGAAAATCGCAGCGCCCCGTGAATCGTTTTCGCCCGCGCGGAGTCTTTACTCCCCTGGTTCGAAAACGTGAGTGCTTTCCCGCCCGCCACCGAGTCGCGCTATGCTGCGGCGCTGCTCGGTGACGCACGAGGAAACGGCATGGCCAAGAACGAAATCGCCGACGACGAGACCCATGTGAGCACCATCGGTGCGCCTGACGCCGCGACGCGGGAGGAACCCCGGTTCCTCGTACCGCTGCCGGGGGGTCGGGTCGCACGGGTACCGCTCGAGGTCCTCGAACGATACGCCGACGAGAAGGCCAAGTCCGCCCACGCCACGCCCTCACGATCCGCGACCCAGGGGCCCCACCAGGGACCCGAACAAACCACCACCATCCAGGCAGGTGAGAGCATGGTCACGATCAACATCTACACGGGACGAGGGGACGTACAGGTGAGCCGCCACGACGAAGACGACGTGGTCGCCCACTCCCTGGCTGTGGAGGCTGCTACCGGCATGAGCGAGTGGCACACCGACTGGGAATACGGGGAATGCGAGTACACGGACGAATCGGGCTTCCCGCAACGAATCCAAGCCTGGCACCGTCACCCCTTCGGCACCGAGTACACCGAGCTGTACGAGGGCTGACTGCGGCCTCGAGGCCGCGGGGGGACGCACGAGACGAAGCGACCTGCTTCGGCGGGTCGCGTGCGGGAGAGGGACGGGGTCGGGATCGAAACCACCACGCGCGAGGGGGGACTTCGGCGTGGCGCCGGTTCGCGACCGGGGGGGTCCTGTGGGTGGTGATGGGGGTCACCACCGGATGCGTCGCGGACAATCACCCGCTGCCCACCAGCGGGTCGGTCGAGTTTCTCCTCGACTCCGCCCCTCTCTACGCACGTTTCAACGACGACCTCCCTCGCCAGGAACCGTTCGAGAAGCGGGCCCAGGTTCGCCTGGTAACCGCCGGCGCCGCCGATCGCGGAGCCTACGTCGACCTTCAGATCAACCCACCCAATGCCCTGGTGCTGCTTCCCGACCCCAACGAAGGCGAGGAGACGAGTTGCGAGCAGCTCCCCGGCGTCTTTCGTTGCACCGCGCAAGAAGACGGCATCGCCAACTTCGTCGTGCGCAGCGAGAGCGACCTCGCCGCGGACGACATCGACATCACGGTGGTGGGGCGGACCGAACGGGGGCAAGTCACGGTGCTGCCGGCGGGCCTGCCGGAGGACGCGAGCAACTTCTCGCTCATCGTGCAGGGCCTCGAAGGACGCCGCGTCAACGCCGACTACGACAAGCTGGCCTGCTCGCGCAGCCCGGAGTCGAACCCCAGCAAGTGGACCAACCCGCGGGTACGCGCCGCACGGCTCAGTGTCACGCCCCCCCCGAACAACCGCAACGTCGTGGTCAACGCGCCCGCCATCGTGCAGTCGCTCAGCTCCGAGGTCTTCGTCACCCGGAACGAAGACTGCAGCGGCGAGCGCACCAACTCCCTGGTGGTGCAGTTCGGCCTCGAGGACTCCGGCAACGACCCCGACTCGCCGGACGCGGGCAGCACCGGCACCTTCTACTTCTGCTTCAGCGACCAGGGGGATGACGACGTGAGGCTCGCGTTCTCATCGGGCGCCAAGAGCGGCACGCTCGACCCGATCCGGGTCGAGCCGGAGCCCGTGTTGCTTCGGGTCGAGACCACACAGTCCACACTTCAAACCGACGACCTGCCGCCGATCGCGGTGGTGAACATCGCCGCCTTCGACTTCGAGAACACGCGCGTGCCGATGACCGTCGACATTCGCTCCACGAACCTCGACGTGCTCCGACCCACGGTGAGCTCGGCGGTGCTGCCCGACGAGGGCGAAGTCGACCAGCAGATCTTCGTCACCCTGGACCAGCCCGGCACGGCCACCATCCAAGTGTTTCCCGAGCTCAAGACCGATCCGCGGTGTGACTCTCAGCCGATCACGGTGACCGTGCCCCCCGCCCCGATGAACTGATGCGACTGCCCAACGCAACCCGTTTTCCGCTTGTCGTGATGGCCCTCGTCCTCCTGGGCACCCTGCAGGCTCGAGCCCAGGTCCCGATGGACACGTTCGACGCCGAAGGTGGCGACGAAGACCCGGCGCTGGGCGATGGCGAAGAGCCCATGCCCGAGCTGGCCCAAGGGTGGCGCGGGGCGGTGCGCATCCTCCGCAAGAAGGGTCCGAGTGACGCCGCCGCCGAAGAGCAAGCGGCGGCAGAGATCTTTCCCGACGCCCACAAGGTCTGGATGCACGTCTACGGCACCGATCCGCGCCCGGTGGAACGGGCCCGGCGGGGCCTGAGCGACTGGGCATGTGCGGCCGGCAAGTGCGCCATCTCGACCGCTGAACGCAGCGCGCCGCGCCCTGGGACCAGCACCGGAATGGGCCAGGTCGCCGCCAACCCGGGCGACCGCATGCTGCGGTCGATCAAGGTCCAGACGCCCACCCAGCCCTTGCCGCTCACCATCTGGCGACCCATCACCAAGGGCAACAACCCCCTGACGCAGGGTGGGTCCTCCATCAGCGGCGCCACCACCACGGGGCAGCTCATGTTCGACCCGGTGCTGCTCGGGCGGCGCAACTACGGTCATGTCTGCGCCTACCCGCCGGTGAGCGAGACCGCCAAACGAGGCAAGGCCGACGACGTCCCCCTCTGCCGTGGTGGACGCCCGCGCACGCCGACCCCCGACTCGGCGGAGATGCGGCTCGGCATGCAGTGGCCGCGCATGAGCGAGATGGCGAACTTCGAGTACCTCGCCATCACCGACACCTGCGGCAACGCGCGGGTCATCCCCTTCCAGCGCTCGTTCGCGGTGCCGGTCTTCCACGTCGCGTCGGGCGGTTGCGGACGGCCGGACGGCCGGGTGTTGCGTGTTTTTCCTTCGGGGGGATGGGTTCGGGTCACCGCCTTCAACCTCACGAAGCCGGCCTCCGGCAACGTGGTGAGCGCCACCTATCGGGTCACGGTGCCACCGCTCGAAGACCTGGTGAGCGCGAACACCCCGCCGATGCTCTTTCCCGATCCGAAGATCGACGACCTCGTCATCGATTGCGGACCACTCACGCTCAAAGCCCCCGCCGGCCGTGACGGCGTCCCGCAGCGGTCGCCGAGCGAGCTACCGGGTCAGAACGCTCCTCCCGGCAAGTCGCTCCCAGGGCAGAAAGCTCCGCCCGGCAAGTCGCTTCCCGGGCAGAAGGCACCTCCGGGCAAGTCGCGCCCGGGGCAGACGCCGCCCCCCGGCGCATCGCCGCCGGAGGAAGAGGGGCCGACGGGGCGCATCAATCAGATCCCCAAGGGTGCGCTCGCGTTCAAGCCAGACGCCCAGAAGGGGAAGAAAGGCAGGAAGGGCCCGCCGATCATGCGGGGCGTCCCTCGTGTGCTTCCCGCCAAGTCTGCCCACGGCAAACCGCTCGCGAACGAAGGACTGGTCTTGGCCCCCGAGCCGCTGTGGCGAGGCAACTGCCGCATCCAGCTCCGTGGTCAGACCAAGCGGCGCCTCGTAGCTCCGCTGGCGATGCGGGTGAAGATCACGCGTACCGACCAGGACAACCTCGGTGTGATCCTCGACGAGCCCTGGATCGTCACCCCGTCGAACGCGATCTTCCGGATCCCGCCGCTCGGCGCGCGCATGGACGGCGAGTCTCGGCTGCGCATCGAGGTCTACAGCGACCCGATGAGCACCGACGGCAACGTCATTCTTCTCAGCGACGCGGGCCGAATGGCCCGCATCGAGAACATCTCTTCTGCACAGTCGGGTGAGCTGCGGCGCCTGGTGGGGTCGGTCACGGTGCACACGGCCCCGCTCTGTGGCGATTCGAACTTCGAGACCGTCGAGGAGGCCGGCAACTGCCTCCGCGGTTACTTCACCGTGCCGGCCATGCTCGCCACCCTCCAGGTGACACGTGCACCGTGGGTCGAGCGTCCGCTGATCACGAGGAGCGTGCTCTCGGCAGTGGGGGTCGCCTTCGCATTCGACAGCTACGACCCCGTGGAGCGGCGGGCCTTCCCCATCGCGGGCCACGTGGGCGGTTTCGTGCAAGACCTCGGAGACGACAGGCTCGGTATCCTCTCCTACGTGGGTATCGCCCCCACCCTCCCCATCCTCGGAGAAGGCGGAAACACGACGAGCATCGGTCTCCTGGGCGGGATCGGCATGGAGTACGTGACCCGAAACAACGGCCCCGACGAGGGGTTCAAGCCGGCGGCCTTCCTGTCCATCATCGTGCAGGTGGGTCAGGCCAACCCGGCCGCACCTTCGGGCGGGCAGGCCTTCGGGACCTATGCGCCTTCACCCCAAGGGCCGCCCCAGACGGGCACCTACTGACGGCGCTGTTTCGCCACGACTTGTAGCGAAGACGAGTTCACCTATCTAGGCTGGTGGCTTGAGCCATCGACGACGCGAAGAGGACCTCTACCGCGCGCTCGAAGAGACCGGGCAAGGTGGGGTTGCGCCCCAGGATCTGTCCGCGGCCCTCGAGCGCTGTGGGCTGCGCATGGACGACCCGCGACTGCGGGGTCTATCGGAGGACCTCCGCCACCAGCAGACGCCTTTGGACCAGGCAGCCTTCACCGATCTGGTCTGCACGCGGATCGGTCTCGTCGACCGCGCGCTCACGGGCAGGCTCGTCATCCCCGACTTCGGTGCGCTGAAGCGCGAGCTCGACCGAATCTACGACGAGGCGTCGTCGATGACGTCCGGCGTGGTCGCCGACTACATCCCCCAGCTGAGCCGGGTCGACCCAAACCAGTTCGGCGTTTCGGTCTGCACCATCGACGGACAGCGCTACGCACGTGGCGACGCGACCACCGAGTTCTGCGTCCAGTCGTGTTGCAAGCCGGTCAACTACGGTCTCGCCCTCGAAGCGCACGGGGTTGATGGGGTGCACCGCTACGTGGGGCGGGAGCCGAGCGGCCATCACTTCAACGAGATCACGCTCAACGTCGAGGGCAAGCCCCACAACCCCATGATCAACGCGGGCGCGATCATGACGTGCTCACTCATCCACCCACAGGCGAGCCGCGGCGACCGTTTCGACGCGGTGATGGAGCGATGGCGGGCCCTCGCGGGGGGCGAGAAAGCAGGCTTCAGCAATGCGGTCTACCAATCGGAGCGCGAGACGGCGGACCGCAACCGCGCCCTCGCCTACTTCATGCGCGAGCACGGGGCCTTCCCCGAGGGCACGGATCTGGTCGAGGTCCTCGAGTTCTACTTCCAGTGCTGCTCGATCGAGCAGACCACCGATCGCATGTCCGTGGTGGCGGCCACGCTGGCCTCGGGGGGCGTAAACCCCCTCACCGGGGAGCGGATCTTCAGCCCGAGCACCGTCAAACACTGCCTGTCGTTGATGGCGTCGTGCGGAATGTACGACTTCTCGGGCGAGTTCGCCTTCCGGGTGGGACTGCCGGCCAAGAGTGGCGTCGCCGGTGCGCTCCTCATCGTGGTGCCCAACATCATGGGGATCTGCACGTGGTCCCCGCGCCTCGACACGCTCGGCAACAGCGTGCGCGGGGTGGCGTTCTGCGAGGGGTTGCTCGACACCTACCGTTTTCACGCCTTCGACGACCTCACCGGCCTCGGCGGCAAAGCCGACCCGACCCGCCGCAGCGATCCGCGAGAGGACGCCGTGCTCTCGATGCTCTGGGCCGCCAGCCGCGGCGACCTCGACGAAGTCCACCGGCTACTGTCGGCGGGCGCCAACGTGAACGCGGCCGACTACGACGGCCGCACGCCACTGCACCTCGCCGCCGCCGAAGGCTGGCCCATGCTCGTCCGCTACCTCCTCGCCCACGGTGCCCGCCGCGACACCACCGACCGCTGGGGCCACACCCCCATCGACGACGCCCGCCGTGGAGAGCACCCGGTGGTGGAGAAGCTGCTCGGGGAGTGACTCTGTTTCCAAGTTCCGGGTTCGAGGTTCCAGGTTCGAGGTTCGAGGTTCGAGGTTCGAGGTTCCAGGTTCGAGGTTCGAGGTTCCAGGTTCCAGGTTCGAGGTCCTCGGAGAGCACGAGACCGAGACCGAGCACGAGACCGAGACCGAGCACGAGACCGAGCACGAGACCGAGCAAGAGCACGCGCTCACTCGTGGACGAAACCTCCTCGGCGTCCTAGGTACTCAACTCCTCCAGCTATGCGCCGCCTCTTCTCCTTCATCGTCTTCTTCGGGATGCTCACGCTCTTCGTGGGGGGCGCGCACTACTTCGTGTATCAGCGGCTCGTCGTCGCGCCGGGTTGGGGCGAGACGGTTCAGACCGCGGGCGCTTTCATCCTGGCCGGTCTCACCATCGGGGGGCCGGGTAGCCTCATTGCAGCACGACGCCTCGGCCGTGAGCGTGGGGGTGCGCTCGCCCGTGCGGCGTACATGTGGCTGGGGGCCATCTTCCTCCTCGTGAGCCTCCTCGGGTTGGGCGAGCTCGTGCGCTTGCTCCTGGGCGCACTCCAGGTGGGCGAACCCGCGCGCTCCCGTGCCATCGGGATCGGCACCATGGTCGCCACCGGCATCGCCCTCGCCTACGGCCTTTGGCGCGCGACCGGGGCCGTTCCGGTCAAGCGCGTCGAAGTCACCCTGCCCCGGCTCCCCGCCGGCGCTTCGGGCTATCGCCTCGTGCAGCTGAGCGACGTGCACATCGGTCCTCTGCTCGGGCGCGAGTGGCTGGGAGGGGTGGTCGATCGCGTCAACGCCCTCGAACCCGACGCGGTCGTCATCACCGGCGATCTCGTCGACGGCTCGGTGCAGGAGCTCGCTGAGCACGTCGCACCGCTGGCCGATCTCTCGTCCCGCCAGGGCACGTACTTCGTCACCGGCAACCACGAGTACTACGCGGGGGCCGACGCCTGGCTCGCCGAGCTGCGACGGCTCGGCGTGAAACCCCTTCGCAACGAGCGCGTCGAGCTCGGCCGCGACGACGCCACCTTCGACCTCGCCGGCGTCGACGACGTGAACGCCTTCGGCCCGGGCCACGGCCCCGACCTCGAGCGCGCGCTCGAAGGACGCGACCCCGAGCGCGAGGTGGTGCTGCTGGCTCACCAACCCCGACAGTTCGCCGCGGCCGCCGCAGCCGGGGTCGGCCTCCAGCTCAGCGGCCATACCCATGGCGGGCAGATCGTACCTTGGAACCTCTTCGTCCGGCTGCAGCAGCCCCACGTGGCCGGCCTCACGCGCAGCGGTGACGCCCAGCTCTACACCAGCCGAGGCACCGGCTTTTGGGGACCTCCCCTCCGCGTCGGTGCGCCGCCCGAGATCACGCTTCTCACCCTCGTGTCCCCCGCGGCCTGAGGGGGGACACATGCCCGTAGAATGGGCGACACGTCGCAGGCGCCCGTGTGATACGGTCGCGACACTTTTTTGCGAGGACCTCACCATGCGTAAGCGACCATTCGTGACGTTTCTCTGTGCAGGCTCGCTCCTGCTCGGCGCGTCGGGCTGTCCCGACCCGGAGGGGAAATTCGAAGACTTCCAACGGCGGTTCGAGGAAATCGGCCCCAAGCAGGTCGCAGGCCTTTGCGCAGCGGCCCAGCCCGACGCCATGGCCACGGGCTCGTACTTCTTCTCCCTGACGCCGACGGTGTCGCCGAACAAGCCGGCGCCCTTCATCGCCGACGTTCAGACGGATGGCAGTGATGTCACCATCACCCTCACGCCGGTCAACGCCGACGATCGCTCGACCGTGATCACCATGACGGCGCAGGGCGACCCCGTCATGCCGCAGACCTTCGGGCCTTTCCCGATCAGCAACGGCATCGCCACCCTCGACCTGGTCGACGCCTTCGTTCCCGGCGACAGCAACCCGCTGAGCGAGAACAACCTCACGGTGCAGGCCACCCTCGAGATGGCCTTCTGTTCCGACGACCCCAGCATCCTCTGCGGAACCTTCGTAGCCAACGTCACGGCGCCCTTCGCGCTCGACCTCGAAGGCACCTTCGCCTTCCAGGCCCGCGAGAACGACATGAACCCCGAGCCCCCCGTCGTCGACTGTGACGGACGGCAGGCGGACGCCATCTGAGGCCATAGGATGACCATGCGAACCACCCGCGCACTCGCTCTCGTCGGCCTCGGGGCCGGTATCCTCTGGACCAGCCCTGCCGCCGCGAGCGGCCTCTCCACCGCCCGTTTCGGCGGAGAGCGTGGCACCCCGATGGACGTCAACTCGACGAGCATCTTCTACAACCCCGGCGCCCTCGGCAGCCTCAGCGGCATCGACCTCTTCCTCGACGTCAACGCCGCATGGCGCACCGCCAGCTACGAGCGCGCTGCGCCTCCCGGCTGTGGGACCGGGGCCGATCCTGCGGGCTGCAACGTGCCCCAGGAGGTGCCCGAGCCGGCCGACGCTCCCGGCGCCAACAACGGCAAGGCGAGCCTGACCAACCTCGCCGCCGCCCCCATGGTCGGCGCTGCGGCCGGTGGCAACGTCAGCGAGAGCGTGCGCCTCGCGGGCGGTATCGCCTTCTTCGTGCCCTTCGGGGGTCAGTCCTCGTGGAACCAGAACGACGACTTCGCCGGCAACGGGTCCTATGCGGGTCCTGTCGACGGGGTGCAGCGCTGGTACTCGATCGACGGCGTGCTTCGCACGCTCTACCTCTCCGGCGCCTTCGCCATCGGCATCTCCGACTACGTGTCGATCGGCATCTCCGGCGGCATCGCCATCACGCAGTCGCAGACGGTCCGCGCGCGTGAGTTGTCCGGCAACAACAGCGTCGACCTCGAGGGTCGCGCGCTGCTGGACGCGAGCAGCATCGACCCCCACCTCGGGGCCGGCGTGCTCGTGACCCCGCTCGGCAACCAAGACCTGCGCGTCGGCGTGAGCTACCAGGCGCCGACGGGCTTCAACGGCGCCAAGGCCAAGGGGCTGCTGCACCGCTACGACGGCGCGGGCAACCTCAGCGGCAACGTCGCAGGTACCGACGACATCGAGGTCGACTTCAACTGGCCCGACATCATCCGGCTCGGCGTCGGCTGGCGCGCGACCAAGAACTTCGAGGCGCGCCTCTTCGGCGACTTCACCCGGTGGAGTCTGTTCAACGACAACTGTGTCGTCGTGGCCGGCATCGATTGCGAGATCAACGACGATGGCAGCGTGGCCGACAGCGTCGCCAACTCGAACGACGTCGTCGTCAACACCCCACGCCGGTGGAACGACGCCTTCGGGATCCGCGCCGGCGCCAGCTACTGGGTCATCCCCGCCGTCGAGCTACAGCTCGGCCTGGGCTACGACTCCAACGCCATCCCGGACCGCACCCTCGGGCCCGACCTCCTCGACTTCCACGACGTGAGCGTGGCCCTCGGTGGGAAGTTCCAGCTCATCGACGAGCTGTTCTTGTCCGCGGCCTACACGCAGTTCTTCTACATCCCGCGGAACACCACCGACACCAACGCGTCGCACACCTTCGCCGCGCCGTCGGCGCAGCCCTACGCGGGCGGCAACTACTCGCAGAACATCGGCGTCCTGAACGTCTACGTGCAGGCCGCCTTCGACCCGTTCAGCGCTCCGCCCCCCAGCACGCCCGCCACCACCGAGTGAGGGAAATGCGTCGCAGCCCCCCGATGTCGAACATCGGGGGGCCGCCCGCGAAATAAACGAGTCGGCGCCCGAGCCAGCCCCTCGTTACCTCCCGCCACGTTCGGCAACGGGGGGTCTGGGGATGGGCGCTCGGCGCGCCGTCTCTGTCATGGGGTAACGTCCATCCGCCGCGTCCCTTGAGCGCATTCGGGGCAGTTTGTCGGGTGTCTTCCTTTTTCCGGGCGGTTGCGCTAGTGCGTAACGCATACATGAGTTACGCATGGGTCCCCATCCTACGCGCCGGTCTTGCCATCGGCCTGGTCGTCTCGGCCGGCAACGTCGGATGTGACGCCCCTGCCTCCGCCCCGCCCGAGACCACCACGGGCACTGCCCAAACCGGCTCCACGACCACCGGCTCCGGCGGCACGTCAACATCGGGCACCGGCAGCGCAGGCGGCGCCGTGGGAACCGGGGGCGGGACGAGCTCGACGGCATCTGGCGGCAGCGTCACCGAGCTCGACACGGTGCTCGCGCAGCTCCGCAACGACCCCAACACCACCATGGCCAGCTTGGCCCGCAGCCGTGGCTGGCCGTTGGACCTGGCCGAAGGCGGTCACCTCGTGGTTTCACTCGACCCCGCCTTCGACGAGGTCGCAGGGGACTTCGACCAGTGGGCGGGCGTGCCGCTCACCGTCGACACGGGCTTCTCCTGGGCCGTCGTGACCGCCTCTTCGGGCGACGGCTACAAACTCGTCGACGATGGCACGACCTACGCGTCCGACCCATGGTCGCGCGCCTACGTGTACGACGCCTTCGGGGAGCTGTCGGTCATCGAGCCGACGGCCGCTCATCTCGAGCGCTTCTTCGGGGTCAGCGATGGAACCGTCGCTCCGCGCCGCGTGCGGGTCTGGGTTCCTGCCGAGCCCGTCACGCACCTGCTCTACGCCGCCGACGGCCAGAACCTCTTCGACCCCGACGCACCTTGGGGTGGATGGAGTCTGCCCACGAGCCTGCCCGGCGGAATGATGGTGGTCGGCATCGACAACACCCCTGCCCGCATGGCCGAGTACACGCACGTGAGCGATGATCTCGGGGGCGGCCCCATCGGGGGAGATGGCGACGACTACGCGGACTTCGTGCAGCTCTACGTGCGCCAGCTCGTGCGTGACCAGTACGGTGAACCCACCAAGGTCGGCGTCATGGGCTCATCGCTCGGTGGCCTCATCAGCTTTCACATCGCCGACCGCTACCCGGGTGCCTACGACTTCGCGGCCAGCCTCTCGGGCACCATGGGCTGGGGGTCGATCGGCCCCGGCCAGAACCAGCCGACCATGATCGAGCGCTACGCGGCGGCCGGACACCGCAGCACCGCGCTGTACCTCGACTCGGGCGGCAGCGGGACCTGCTTCGACAGCGACCAGGACGGCATCGAAGACGACGACCCCAGCGCGAGCGACAACTACTGCGAGAACAAACAGCTCGAGTCGATTCTACAATCGGCCGGCTACACCGCCGGCGTCGACATGTGGCACTGGCACGAGCTGGCGGCGCCCCACAACGAGGCGGCCTGGGCGGCACGGGTCTGGCGTCCGTTGGCTCACTTCGCCGGCTTGTGACGCAACAGATCGTCGCGGTACGCGACACCGCGACTACACCATCCTGAAACGGTGTGGTAACCGGATGGGCAGCCCTATGTCTGCCGACACCATCATTCACCGCCTGCTGAAGCAGGCCGAGGTCCGCCCCACCGCCCCCGCCTACTACGCCAAGAACAAGGGGAGCTGGCGCGCCACCACCTGGAAGACCTACGCCGACGAGGTGAAGACCGCGGCGCGCGCCCTCATCGCGTTCGGTATCGGCCGCAAACAGAAGGGCGGCGACCCCGAAGACGGCAGCTGCACCTGTATCCTCGCCTTCAACCGCCCCGAGTGGTCAGTGGCCGATCTCGCCACCATGATGGCGGGCGGCGTTCCCGCCGGCATCTACGCCACCAACTCGCCCGCCGAGGTCCACTACATCGTGGAGCACACCGAGGCCAAGGTGGTCTTCGTCGAGAACGAGGAACAGTGGAAGAAGGTCGAGGAGAAGCTCGACGAGCTGCCTCACCTCGAGAAGGTCGTCACCATGAAGGGCTGTGACGTGAAGCACGACAAGGTGCTGAACTGGGAGGCCTTCAATGCGTTGGCCGAGGAGACCTCGGAAGAGGTGCTGCAAGAGCACATCGACGCGCTCGACGACGCTTCCCTCGCCACCCTGATCTACACCTCGGGCACCACGGGCCCACCGAAGGGCGTGATGCTGAGTCACCACAACCTCGCCTGGACGGCGCAGGCGGCCCGTGAGCTCGTGGGCCTGTCACCCAACGACCGTAGCCTCAGCTACCTGCCGCTTTCGCACATCGCCGAGCAGGTCTTCACCCTCCATGGCCCGTGCACGGCCGGCTCGCAGGTCTACTACGCCGAATCGATCGCCAAGGTGGCCGACAACCTCAAAGAGGTGAAGCCCACGGTGCTCTTCGCGGTACCCCGCATCTACGAGAAGTTCTACGCCGGCGTGAAGGAGAAGCTCGCCCAGGCCACCGGCATCAAGGCCAAGCTCGTCGAGTGGGCGCGCTCCACCGGCACCGAGGTCAATGCCCTGCGTTGCAAGGGCCAGGAGCCAACGGGCTTCCTCAAGCTCAAGTACGACTTCTTCGCGGGCCGGGTCTACCCCACGGTCAAAGAAGCCCTCGGCCTCGACAAGGCGCGCGTCTGCGTGTCTGGGGCCGCCCCCATCTCCGCCGAGATCATCCGCTTCTTCGCCGGTCTCGACCTGGTCATCAACGAGGTCTACGGCCAGTCCGAAGACACCGGCCCCACGAGCTTCAACGTGCCCGGCCGAACGAAGTTCGGCTCCGTCGGTCCCGCATTCCCCGGGGTCGAGGTGAAGATCGCCGAAGACGACGAGATCCTCGTCAAGGGGCCCAACGTGTTCATGGGCTACTACAAGAACAAGGAGGCGACCGATGAGACGCTCATCAACGGCTACCTCCACTCCGGCGACCTCGGAAAGTTCGACGACGAGGGCTTCCTCCACATCACGGGCCGCAAGAAGGACCTCATCATCACCGCGGGTGGCAAGAACATCGCCCCCAAGAACATCGAGTCGTCGCTCAAGGATCACCTCCTCGTCGGCGAGGCCGTGGTCGTGGGCGATCGCCGCAAGTACCTCATCGCCCTCATCTCGCTCGACCCCGAGAAGGCACAGGCATTCGCCAAGGAGCACGGCATCGACATGAAGGACCTTCCGTCGAGTCCGCAGCTCAACGGCGAGCTCCAAGAGCACGTCGACCTCGTGAACAAGGACATGGCGCGCGTCGAGCAGATCAAGAAGTTCCGCGTGCTCGACAAGCCGTTCAGCATCGAGAATGGCGAACTGACCCCCACGCTCAAGGTGAAGCGTTCCGTGGTCAACAAGAAGTACGCCGACGTCATCGACGACGTCTACGGCGAGAGCCTCGACGAGCAGTCGGCGGCTGAGTAAGGCGTCGAATCCTGGCGCCGACTTGGCCCCGCCGCTGCCGAAGGGCTATGCGCTGGCTAGACTGAGGCGCCGGAGGATCTGGCGCCCAGGCGAGCACGATGGGACGCGCGACGAGGGGCAGGCGCAGCAAGCGCTCGGGGCGAACGAGCCTCGGGTGGCTGCTTGCCGCACTCCTCGGGTCGAGCTTCGCATGCGGGACGAGCAAGACCCACGGTCCTGGTGCAGGCCAAGCCGGTGAGAAGCCGGTCGACGGAGGCGCTTGCCCCGCCGTGGCCCCCGCCCCCGAGACCTTGCCCGGGGTAGGCACCGAGCAGCTCGAAGCCGGCTACTGGGCCACCCGGCAGCCCGACCCGGATGCGGTCTTGATGGGCGCCCAGGCCATCGCCGACCACAACGCGGGCCTCCGCAGCCACGACGCGACGGCCCCGGAAGCCACCCCCATCGCGCCCTACGACCTCGCCGCCTCCGAATCGAACGTCCGCTTCGGCAAGGAGCTGCGGGAGCGACTCGACTACATGCGAGAGCGGGTGGCCGACGGACGCTACGTCGATGCGAAGGGCGCCAAGGTGAGCGCGGCCCCGTTCGCGCTCCCCGACCCGCTGCCCCGGGCCGGCGAGGTGGTGCGGGTGGCGCTGGCCGACATCCCGCTCTGGTGTGGGCCTGTGGCCAAGGGTCTGTTCAAGGGCCCCGACGTGGACCCCGCATTCGACCGCAACGCATGCACCACCTTGCGGGCGCAGGAGCCGGTGAAGATCCTCGCACCGTGGGGTGAAGACCTGTGGCTCGTGCGCACGCCCATGGCCATGGGTTTCATGCCGAAGACAGCCCCCCTATCGCCCGCGCTGTCCGAGGAAGAGCGTAGGACTTGGCTCGGCGGTGCGGCCTATCGGCTCGACACCGAGACCACGCTCGCCGGCGTGAAGCTGGCCGCAGGACGACGGCTGCCCCGACGGGCAGACGAGGTCTTGGTCGCCACCAAGAGCGGCGTGCAGCGCGTACCGGCTCCGGCCGGGGCCCCCACTCCGCGCCCCCTGACCCGCCGCGCGCTGGTGGAGGAAGCTTTCCGCTACCTCGGTAAACCCTATGGCTGGGGGGGGCGCAACGGCTGGGATTGCTCGCGCTTCCTCGTCGACGTCTTCGCCGGCTTCGGGATCGACCTTCCGCGTCACAGCGGCGTGCAGCGCCAAGCGGGGGAGCTGATGATCGATCTCGAGAAGGCCAAGGGGCGTCAGGAGCGACTCGGCCTGCTCGATGCGGCGCACGGCACCGGCGTGGTGCTGCTGCATTTTCCCGGGCACATCATGCTTTACCTGGGTCGCGGTGGTGATGGTCGGCCCATGGCCATCCACGCCTTCGCCGAGTACCTCGAGCCCTGCGAAGGCGGCGGGGAGACCCGGCGCACCGTCGATCGCATCCAGGTCAGCGACCTGAGCCTCGGCGACCACACGAGTCGCCGCGCGTTCATCGATCGCATCACGCACGTCACCGTCATCGGAGGCCGCCCCGGACCGGAGCTCTTGGGGGTGGTCTCGCGTCGTCCCGCAGCGCCCATGGCGCAACTGCCCGACAAGACCTGCAAGAACGACGGTGAGTCGCGGCTCTGGACCACGCCGCGTCGTCCGTACCCCGGCGCCCCCCTACGCGCCGTGGTGAGCGGTCCCACCGAGCTCGGCTCGGTTCGGCTGACCTTCTTCGACCCGGACGGCAAGCGCCACGAGCCCGAGCTTCACCGCCTCGGCGGCCCCCCCTTCGGCTATTGGGCCGAGGTCCCGTCGCCCGCCGAAGGAACATGGCAGGTCCAGATCGGCGAAGGCGAGCGCATCGAAGCGTGCGAGCGCACCAAGGTCTACGCACGAGGCGACGCCGTGCAACGCGCCGGCAGTAGCGTGTGGCGCCCCCGGCACAGCTGGAACCGGCACTACGAGCGCCTCTACAGCATCTGGATCGAGCAGCTGTTCGACTACCCGCTCGACGACCGCACCTGGACCAATCTCCAGAGCCTGCTCACCGCCGCCGACAAGAACCTCCTCCACGGTTTCCTCGCCACCGGCGAAGACGGGAACCTGGCGCTCCAACCCGACTGCGCCGATCTCCCCTACTTCTTGCGCGCCTACTTCAGCTGGAAGATGCGCCTGCCCTTCGCTTTCCGTCGCTGCAACCGCGGCTTCAAAGGCCAGGCCCCCTACTGCGACCGCAAGCTCGAGTCGCACCTCGAAGGGGTCGAAGCGCGGACCGAGACGGGTGCCTTCGAAGAATTCGCCCGTCGCAACATCGCCGACGGCGTGCACTCGGGCAGCGGTCGCACCGGCCCCGCGCTCGAGGACACCGACTACTACCCGCTTCCCCTCACCCGCGAAGCCATCCGTCCCGGCGTGATCTTCGCCGACCCCTACGGTCACCTCTTCGTCATCGCCGGTTGGCATCCCCAGGGCATCGGCGACTACGGCGTGCTCGTGGGCGCTGACGCCCAACCCGACAAGACCATCGGTCGGCGACGCTTCTGGCCCGGGTCGTTCCTCTTTTCGCCCGATACCAAGGAGGCCGGAGCTGGCTTCAAGGCCTTCCGGCCCCTCAGCTACGGCGGAGGCCGGATCCGCGCGCCCAAAAACGAAGCCATCGGAAAGATGGAAGGGATCGTTCCCTTTTCGATGCAGCAGTACGAGCTCTCGAAGGCAGACTTCTACGACCGCGTCGAAGGCCTCATCAATCCGCGCCCCCTCGACCCCAAGGCCATGCTCGGCGTGCTCGTCGACGCCTTCTACGAGCAGGCGAAGCGGCGCGTGGTCTCGGTGCAGAACGCCGTGGACTACAAGGCGGAGCACCGCGGGGCCATCGAGATGCCCGTGGGCCACAAGATCTTCGAGACCACGGGCGCGTGGGAGAACTACTCCACACCGTCGCGCGACATGCGGCTGCTCATCGCGCTCGACACGGTGCTCGGCTTCCCCGCTGCGGTGAAGCGCCAGCCACAGCGCTTCGGCGTCGGACCGGACCGCGCGGAGGCCGTCGAGGCCGACTTGCAGGCCGCGCTGAAGGCCGCGCTCGCCAAGCGCAGCATCACCTACCGACGCAGCGATGGCTCCGAGACGACGCTGACCTTGGCCGAACTCGTGACCCGCCAACAGGGCCTGGAGATGGCCTACAACCCCAACGACTGCGTGGAGATCCGTTGGGGGGCGCCGGAGGGCAGCGACGAGCGCGGCACCTGCAAGACCTTCGCGCCCGCCGCGCAGCGAGACCGCATGAAGAGTTACCGCAGCTGGTTCGCCACCCGGCAGCGCCCATCGAGGTAGCGCTTCAGCGTCCGAGGGCTGCTTTGACGCGCTGAGCGCGCTTGGCGAAGTCCTTGCGGCGGTCTTCGGGGAGCTTCTCGAAGGCGGCGTAGAAGGCCTCGCGTGCGGTCTTGATCCTGGCCACGTCTTTCAGGGCGAGCTCGAGATCGATGCGCTGCTCGAGGTAGCGCAGCTGCCTCGGGCCGTACGACTGCTTCACCGCCCGCGCGAGCGGGTCACGCGCTCGCTCGTACGCACGGAGCGAGATGAAAGCCTGGGCGAGCCGCGCCGCCGGCTCGTAGTTGTCGGGGAGCTCGACCATGCGCTTGCTCAGCAGGGCCACGGCCTTCTCCCCCTGGCCGAGCGACAGGTAGGTGTTCATCCGGATGTAGTCGAAGGTCGACGCTTCTTTGGGACCCGGGGCCTCGGCCGCGGCCGTCTCGAGAAGAGCGAGCTGGCGCTGGAGAAGCTCGACCCGGCGCTTGGGATCGCCTTGGCCGACCTCGCCCGCGAGCAGGCCGAGGGCGTCGGCACGATCGTCGACGGATGCGCTGGCGGGGAAGTCGGCCACGTGTCGTTCGAGCCGCTTCAGCGCCGCCGCACGCGCCGGGTCGCGGACCGAAGCGACCTTGACCCGCTTGGCGCAGGAGAGCAGCACGTAGCTGAAGTCGGTGGGAATGGCAGCCCCCTCGATCTCCTCTGCGTGTTTGGTTCCGAGCTCAGCGCACCGCGCGAATCGGCCTGCGCGATAGTTGGCGAAAGTGAGCCCGTGAAGCGCTTCGCTCCGGCGTGACCAGTCCGAGCCGCCCCGCTTCAACGCGAGCTCGTAGTGGGTGATCGCTTCGGCGTACTTGCCGGCCGCCTGCGCGCCCTTGGCCGCGACCAGCGCCGCCTCGGGGCTCTTCGGGTCCCCGGCGGCTCGGCCCGCGTCGACGGCGTCGACCACGAACTTGCGAAGCTCCTCCACCGAAGCCGAGCCGGGCCACATGCCGAGCACGCGGTCGTCCGCGGGGTCGATGACGAAGAGCGTGGGCCACATGTTGACCGCGTAGCGATCCATGAACGCCTCGTTCTCGGGCCGATCGCTGTCGATGGCAGAGAACACGACCTGGTCTTGCAGTGCCGCGACGGCGGGGTCGGGGAGCACGAAGCCCTTCATGCTGAGGCAGGTGTGGCACCAGGGTGCCCAGACCTCGACGAAGAGCATCTTTCCCTCGGACGTCGCCTTGGCCTTGGCGCCCGCGAAGTCGTCTTCCAGCAACGTGAGCGCGGGCGCGGCCGGCGCCACCGCGGTAGCGCTCGGAGCCGGGAGCGCACGCGCCACCGGCGGGGGCGCAGGGGCAGCCGGACGCGGCACGGCAGACGGAACCGGGGGCGGGGGCGGCTCGACGGCCGGCGCGCATCCGGTGAGCGTCGCGAGAAGCACCAACGCGGCCTGAGCGGTGACCGACGTGAGGGCGGGTACGGGCCCCTGCCCCACGGCACCGGCGTAGCGGAGCAGCACCTCGCGCCATCGCTCGGCCATGCCTTTCGACGCGAGGGCCCCCACGTCCATGGGCCCGTGGGTCGTGTCGAGCCGAATGGTGTAGCCCCCGATCTCGGCCACGCTCGCGCGCTCGAGCTCACGGAGCTTCACGGCCGCGCCGTAGCTTCCTTCGGGCTTGTCGTCGACGGCGCCAGCCCGGCTGAGCCAGGGCGACACGACGAAGCTGCCCGCCGCCATGAACATGATGGCCTCGCTGCGCTCGCGGTAACGCGACGAGTGCCGTGCGATGTGGAAGGTGGCGAAACTGGCCAGGGAGAGCACGAAGGCGCTCGCCCCCCAGATGGCGGCCGGCTCCCATGCCGCTGCGCCGTAGCTGCGCGCGGTCATGACCCAACAGGCGATCGCGCCGACGAACATCACCACCAGCGCGGTCCACTCACCAGATGCCGATTCGCGGGGCCCGTGGCTCGCGTAGTCGCGCAGCACCCAGAGCTCACCCTCCCGCCGAAAGGTCCACGGAGCCAGCTCGCCTGCCGTGGGGATGGAGGCGTTCGACGCATCGCTCGTGACCGGCGCTCCCTCAGGACCGTCGACCCCGAGCCGCCGCGCGAGCGCCTGACCGAGGCCACCGAGCTGCGCCATGGCGGCCTCTTCGTCGTCGCCGACCGCTTCGGCCACGCGCCAGGTCGTGTCGCCCTCGAGCGCGAGCGTGGCCACCCATTTGGGCTTGCCCTTGAGGTACCCGGGCCAACGCTCCTTTGCCGCCTCGAGAGAGACCGACACCACCTTCAGGGCGGTGGCCTCGCCCTGCCCCTGGACGGCGACCCGTGGCGCGTCATCGAGCCGCAGCCAGCCGGGCGGCCGAGGTGTGGGCGCGTAGCCCTCCTCGGCGTCGACCAGCGGTGGATGCACCCGGAGCAAGAGCGGGCTCTCGTCAGCCTCCAGGGCCTGCACGAGGGCCGCCGGGTCGAACCAGCCGTCGTAGGCCGCCTGCTCGGCATCGAGACCGAGGGCGCCCAGGCTTTGGTCGAGATCCTGCGCAAGCTCGCGCAACCGATGGGGGCGGAGGGACATGGGCGTCGGTGTGATCCCCAATGCGACGCCGATCGGCCACCGAGAAGGGCCCGGATCCGCCGATCCGATGGCCCATGTCTGCCCCAACGGCAGTTTTTCGGCGCTCAGCCGGTGCGCCCGAACGTCAACGCGACGAGCTCGACCTCTGCGACCCTCAACCTCGACGTCTCAGCGCCACCGCGCCGAGGGCGAGGGCGACGAGCCAGGTGGCATCACCGCTGCCGTCACGACCGGAGGTCGAACAACCGGAGCTGACCTGGATGTCGTCGTAATCCTCTTCTTCGTCGAGGCCGTTGGTCCAGTTGCCGTTGCCCGGACCGTTGGCCCCCACGCCACCCACGGCGCCCGCGCCGCCCGCGCCGTTCATCCCCCCGACGCCGCCGCCGGTGGCGGAGGTGGACGACGCAACGGTGGAGCCGGTCGGGTCTTCGCCGATGAAGGGCACGATGAAGGTGTCGTAAACGGACGACGCACGACCACTGACGCCGAACTGGCTGCAGTCCTGGTCGCCGAAGGACACCACGCCCGCGACACGCTCACCACCCGGGGTGACGACGAGGTCGGGGCCGCCGCTGTCGCCCTGACACGGACCCTGGGCCTGGTTGTAGGCGATCTGCACGCCAGCCACCTGCGAGATGGATCCCGAGCCGCGGCGTCGTTGCGAGTTGTTCTGGTCGTTGGCGAAGGTCTTGCCGTAGCCCACGTGAATGAGGGGCGTGCCGACCTGGAGGTTGTCTTCGGACGGGCTGAGGGCCGGGATGACCGGCGTGGCCGCGGACGCACCGACCACCCGCATCATGGCGAAGTCGTACGCGAGGTCTTGGCTGTTGGGGTTGTACTGCGGATGCACTTCGTAGTCGGCGACCTGCATGACGTCGGCCTGCGTGGCCTGGTTCACGTCGTCGGCGATGATGATCCCCTGCAAGGCTCCCCCACCGAAGCAGTGCGCGGCCGTGAGCACGTAGGCGTTGGAGCCAGAGCGGTGGATGATGGTGCCGGTACACGCGCCGTTGTTGCTGAACGCAAACACGACCGCTTGGTGCTCCGTGTCGAGATCGCCGTTGATGATGGGGAGGTCGTAGCGACCCAGATCGAGCGGCTCGCTCTCGTCGCTCGCACATGCGGTGAGCATGAGCCCCCCGGCCACCATCAACGCCCCCCGAACCAAAGCCTTGCTGCTGCCCATGAGCGGGCAAAGCTAGCACGCTTCATCGCACCTTCACGCCACCTGTAGTCCCGCTGCACTTTTCTCTCAGGACCGCATCGAGAAAGGCGAACAGAGGGAAGGTCAGGGGGGGTCGACCACGTAAGACGCGGTGGGCGCGTCTGCTCCGGGCAAAGTGATTTGCAAGCCCGTACCCGCGACGAAAATGTCGTCGATACGAAGCGGCGACGCGCCCCCACGCAACGGTCGCACCACGAGCGAGCGATGGAGCCGCTCGCTCCCGTTGAACAGGCAAGCGCGTAACCCCACCGTGGGCACCACCTCGACGTCGCACAATCGAAGTGGAGCGCGACTCGCCACGAGCTGGCGCTGGATCTCCTGCCCCGCCGGCGGCAGCCCAGAGAGCGCCGCGGCGCGCTGGTGGCCTCGATCGTGGCCGGCGTAGGCGAGCATCACCGCGGCGTGCAGGCGCACCATCGGGAGGCGCGCCTCGGCGAGGTCGTCGAAAGCCTCGGGCGGGGCGAGCTTCGCCAGGGTCACCCGGCGGTCGTAGCGGCCCTCCACCTTCATCTCCGTGCCGCTCGCTTCGACCCGCCATTTCACCGATTCGCCCGGGGCGAGCTTCCGAGGCCAATGCAGGCCTCGCTCGACGAGGCTGCCGCGCCGACCCGCGCCATCGCGACGGGCGAAGGTGAGGGTGAGATCGATGTCTTCGAAGGTGCGCCGCCCGTTGTTGACCACGGCGAGGTCGAGCTCGACCTCTTCGTCCTCGCCGAGCGCGTCGAGGGGATAGGTCTGGTCGACGCGCAACCACATGGGCGCGGTCTGCCCACGCGGCGGCACCACCGGCTGCACGAGGATGGCGAGCTCGTCGAAGGCTTCACGCCACATCGCGGCGTCGGGGCGCGTGCAGCTGCAGAGCGGGAGCTTCGGGTCGGCCGCTTTCACGGCCAGGTCGCCGATCCGACGCACGCGAGGTGCAAAACCGACCCGCATCAGCGGAGCGGCGAAGATGCGCTCGGGCTGAATCCCGAGCTCGCGCACCGTGAGCACGGCCACGGAGGCGCCCACGCTCGCCAAGCTGAGCGCGATGGCCCACCGGCGCCCCCGTTGCCCCATGAGCTGCCCTACGTGCACCACGGGACCTTCGACGGGGCGCTGCGGCCCGAGCTCGGGAGCGACCTCGAGTCCGAGCTGGGCGGCGACGATGCGTTCGAAGCGCGCGCGGAGCCGGTCGCTCTCCTGCCCTCCTGCCGTGAGGCGACGAACCACCCCGCGCAGCAACGGGTGGATGAGCACCGAACAGAGTGCCCCGAGGGCCCACGGCGCCCACGAAGGCGCGCTCGACTCGGCCCGCGCCACGGCGAGCGCGATGGCCACGCCGGCCATCAGCGCGAGGAGCGTCACCACCACGAGCGCCCAGCTTCGCAGCCTCAGAGACCAGAGCAACGACCGCGGCGGGCCGGCGGCGAAGTGCGTGAGGGCAAACCGGTTGTAGGGCGTGGCTGCGTGCGGATCGAGCGAGAGATGGAGCGCCCGTCCGTGCTGAACCATGCCGCGGACCGCTCGGTACGGGACGGTGAAGCTGACGGTGTCGGCGAGGCCCGCAAAAGCGAAACCCTGGGCGAAGCGCCCCACTTGGATGAGCTCGAGCCGAAGCCCACGCGGCTCGCAGACGAGGCGCACCGGCCCCACCGCATTCGCCCAGCGGTCCGCCACCGCGAGAGCGGTCACCGCATAGGTGGACGGTGGCGGCCCCGACGCCCGAAATTGCCGTCGCGACGCCGGCCGCCCCTCGCGGAGCGGATCGGGCTCTTGATCGGAGCCACGTGGCTGTCTAGACAGGAGCGACGATGCGAGCACAGTTCGGAGCCCTGGTGGTGGGATTGGTGATCGGTGGAACGGTCGGCTGCGAGGAGAAAGTCCCGGAGCCAGCCCCGAGGCCCAAGACCACGGCGACTGCGGCGGCGGATGCCCCGACGCCTCCCAAGGAGCTGCTGAAGGAGGACATCGTAGTCGGAGACGGCCCCGAGGCCGAAACTGGTGACCCTGTGAAGGTCCACTACACAGGCCGTTTGCTCAAGAACAACAAGAAGTTCGACTCCTCGGTCGACCGCAAAGAACCGTTCTCCTTCACCCTGGGCAAGGGTGCGGTCATCAAGGGGTGGGACCAGGGTGTGGTGGGCATGAAGGTCGGGGGTAAGCGGAAGCTGACCATCCCGTACGACCTCGCCTATGGCGAAGCGGGCAAGCCCCCGAAGATCCCGCCCAAGGCGGCCCTCGTCTTCGACGTCGAGCTCCTCGAAGTCGAAGGCAAGTCCAGTCCCAAGGACGCCAAGACCGCCGCCCCCAAAGACGGCGAGGACGAGGTGCCGGACGAGATGGACGAGACGCCGGACGAGGCGATGGACGAAGAGTGACGCGACCCAAGCGACCGGGTCAGAGGCGGATCTGCTCGCCCCGGAGGGCGCGGCGGAGGTCTTCCCATACCTCCTGACCCGTGTGGTAGCGGTAGGCGTCTCGCCGGCGGAGGAGCTTCGAGATGACGTGCCCCACCGGGGTGTGGAGCTGCTCGGCCCGCTGGCGCGGTACCCCCTCGGCGATGAGCCGCTGCATGTCCTCGTAGCGGGTATCCTCCGGGATGGCGCTCATGCCGGTGTGCATCCGGAACATGAGCAGGCCCAGCTGGTAGAGGTCACTCTGCCGCGTCGTGTAGCCAGCGGTGATGAGCTCGGGGGTGAGGATCTTCGGGTTGGCCACCTGGGGCCGGAACCAGTGCTGACCGTCGAGCTGGTGCGCCACCCCGAAGTCGGTGAGCTTGATCACCGGCTGGGTGTGCAGCTGGGTGATGAGCACGTTGCCGCCGTGCAGGTCGGAGTGAACGAGGCCCGCCTTGTGGAGGTAGGACAGGGCCATGAGCAGCTGGCGGGTGAACTCGACCAGCATCTCGCGTG
>JAUHZF010000442.1 GCA_030426145.1 Polyangia bacterium | reverse complement strand
ACCACCGAGCTGCGGCCTGGCGCATGATGCTCGACCACGTGCCCGACAACCAACGGGAGGCTTGCGTCGCGGCGGTGCAGGAGGCCCTCGACGCCTGGAAACGCTACCGCGATGGCGTGGCTGCCGCCTGCGGGATCATCCCCGGTCCCGACGGCACGCCTCAACGGCTGTGACGCCGGTGGCCGTCGGTCGTCAGGCCGGCTAAGCCGCTCGCATGAGCATCTCCCCGCTGTTCGACGCCTCGGCCTGGAACCCCGTCGAGGGCTTCGACTTCGACGACATCACCTACCACCGGCACCGCGAGCAGGGCACGGTGCGCATCGCGTTCAACCGACCCGAGGTGCGCAATGCCTTCCGCCCCAAGACGGTCGACCAGCTCTTCGTCGCCCTCGACCACGCCCGTCAGACGAGTGATGTGGGCTGCGTGCTGCTCACCGGCAACGGCCCCTCGCCCAAGGACGGAGGTTGGGCCTTCTGCTCGGGAGGCGACCAACGGATCCGGGGCAAGGACGGCTACCAATATCAGTCCGAAGGGGGGGCCATCGATCCGGCCAAGCTCGGGCGTCTCCACATCCTCGAGGTTCAGCGTCTCATCCGCTTCATGCCCAAGGTCGTCATCGCGGTGGTGCCTGGCTGGGCCGTGGGCGGCGGCCACTCGCTCCACGTGGTCTGCGACATGACCCTCGCCAGCCGCGAGCACGCCATCTTCAAGCAGACCGACGCCGACGTCGCGAGCTTCGACGCGGGCTACGGCTCGGCCTACCTCGCGCGACAGGTCGGTCAGAAGCGAGCGCGAGAGATCTTCTTCCTCGGGCTCGACTACTCGGCCGAAGAGGCCTTCCA
The DNA here is from genome assembly GCA_030426145.1 of Polyangia bacterium. Classification (GTDB taxonomy): domain Bacteria; phylum Myxococcota_A; class Polyangia; order Polyangiales; family Polyangiaceae; genus JAPYTK01. The sequence goes on along the minus strand of JAUHZF010000442.1, from coordinate 6,501 downwards.
GATGGGCATGGTCAACCGCGTGGTGCCGCACGACGACCTCGAGAAGGTCGCCATCGAGTGGGCCGGTCACGTAAACGGCAAGAGCCCCACGGCCCAACGCATGCTCAAGTTCGCCTTCAACCTCATCGACGACGGCCTCGTGGGTCAGCAGATCTTCGCCGGTGAAGCGACCCGCCTCGCCTACGGCACCGACGAAGCGCAAGAGGGGCGCGACGCCTTCCTCGAGAAGCGTGACCAGGACTACCGCCGCTTCCCCTGGCACTACTGACGGGCGCTACTGGATGGGCGGGACCTCGTAGATGCGCTCCACGTCGGCGCCACCGGCGAAGGCATAGGAGCCGGCGTTGCCGTAGCCATAGGCGACGACGCCGAAGGGCTTGTCGCCACTCATGCCGTGCACGCCCTCATCGAGGGGACAGCGCCGGGACTCGTAGCTCACGCCGTCGAGGGTGCCGGCGGGGGTGATGACGCAGTTGGTAGGAGCGGCACCGTCGATGGTGATGACGCTGCCCACCTCGGCGGCGAGCACGACGTAGTTCGTCGTCCAGGAGCCGGGGGTGAGGATGATGTACTCGGTGCGGTACTGCTCCACCGGGGGGAAGACCGTCATCGCGGGGTCGCCGGTGTAGTTGCCGTCGATGCGCTGCTGGCTGATGAGGTACTGGCCCACCATCACCGGCTTGTCGGCCTGCACGATGACGTCCTCCTGGGTCCACGTGCTCACCACCTCGCCCGGCTGCATGGTGAAGGTGTCGTAGGGGGCGGGCAGCGTGGTGGTGACCGTGGTGGCCTCCGCCGGCGCGATGAAACGGAGCACGTCGGGCTCGTGCCATGACCCGCTGGAGCGGATGGGGCTGCGGGTGATGACGTACTTGCTGCCGACGGCCTCGACGGGGAAGAGCTGCTCCTCGAGGTGATCGAGGCAACAGGTGTCACCCGAGTCCCATCCCGGGAAGCTCGGGATGTCGACGGGCCCGGGAACCGAGGTGGACTCGACACCACTGAACACGGCGACCGGCTTGTCGGAGGTGACGAGGGTGCCGCTCAAGTCGGTGATGGTGGCCGGGTCGTCGCTGAACGTGCCATCGTCGGTCTCGAGGTTGAGCACGTCGAAGGGCCCGAGGTTGACGGTGATCGTGCCCCCTGCGGCGGTGGCCGCGATGGGCGGATTGCCCTTGATGCGCCAGCTCGGCCGCACGGTGACGTTGGTGTTCTCCTGCGTGCCGATGATGGTGACGGCGGAGCGGTCCGGGTACTGCAGCAGCGGCGGCAGGGCGACGGGGTGACCCGCCTGCCAGCCCATCACGCGGTAGACGTTGCCGAGCGCGTTGGTGGGTAGGAGCAGGGAGGCGTCGTTCGAGAAGGCATTCTCGAAGACGTTGTACTGATACACGACGATGGGCGCGCTCGAGGTGATGCGGAAGGCCTTCGACGACAGGCAGGTCCCGGGCGCGGAGTAGTCGTTGGGCTGTGGGCCGCAGTCGATCTCGCGCGTGGGAAGAACCACGGCGCGCAGTGTGCCCGGGTCGACCGAGAAGTTGTCGACGGTGGACAGCTGAAGCGGGTCGCCCGGCGCGGCTTCGTTGATCTCGATGGTGACGTTGGCCTGAGATGGGCTCGCGTTGGAGATGGCGATCCCCCACGGCGCGCTGGCGGGGTCGTTGAACGAGTCGACCTGATCCATGTCGACGGCCCAGAACTCGCAACCGATGTTCGAGGGCTGGTCTTCGGCGACCTCGCAGGCTTCGCGGCACGCACCGTCGGAGCAGACCTGACCCGACCCGACGTCGCACATCTGGGCCACGGCGGGATCGACGGTGCCGTCGGGGCTGCACTCGTGAACCTCATTGCCCACGCAGAGCCTCATGCCCGGGGTGCAATCGACGCAGCCGAGCTGGTCGTCGCAGGCCATGTCGCAGACGACCGGCGTGCCGGGCTCTCCGTCGACACAAGGGGTGTACTCGAGGCCGGTGCAACCGCCGCACACCGGACCACCGCCGCTGCCCGGGCTTCCGGCGCCGTTGCCGCCGCTCCCGGTCACCCGGTCGTTGTTCGTGCTCGCCGAACAGCCATACCCCGTCGTCAGGGCGACCATCCCCAAGGTCACACCTGCGACAACCAGCCCCGTTGTCCGCATATCGCGACAAGGTAGGGCATGAGCGCACGATCGCGTAGCGAGAAAGACACGCTGCGCTAAAATTTCAGCTCCTCTTCGCGTGATTCAAAGCGTCGGCGCGCGGCCGGCTCGAGGAGGTCGGGAGGTCGTCACGCACGCGCGAGGAACGCCTCGATGGCCGCGAGGCTGTTCGCATCCACGTCCTCCTGGCGGCCGCCGTTCTGCTTCAGCCAGGTCTTCGTCACCTCGAGGGAGTGGTTGCCCGTATCGACCACGTGGAGGTGGCTCTCCGCCTTCATGCGGGGTCGAACCTCCTCCAGCGCGTCGAGGGGACACAAGGGGTCGCGGGTCCCTTGCACGAAGAGGATCCGGCTCGTCTCTGGGAGCGCGACGAGGACCTCGTCTCGCATCTTCTTGGTCTTGCCCGCGCCGACGAGTGGGTAGCCGAGGCACACCAGCGCCACCACGCCCGAAGGTGGATCGTCGGCCATGACGTGGCAGCCCATGCGGCTACCCATCGACTTGCCGATGAGCACGAGCTTGCGTCGGGGATACTGCTTCTTGGCGGCGGCGATCGTCTCGCGATGGGCCGCGATGAGTTTGTCGGCGCGGTCCGGGCGGCGCCGCCCCTCGCGCATGTACGGGTAGTCGAAGGTCACGACATCCCCGAGGGTGCGCAGACGCTCCGCCCATCCCTGCATCCAATCCGAGCTCGATGCTTTGCCCGCCCCGTGCGCGAAGACGAAGACGGGGCCCTTGCCCCTCTTCTTCGTGGCAGCCTTCTTCTTCGTGACCGTGGCAGCCTTCTTCTGCGTGGCAGCCTTCTTCTGCGTGGCGGCCTTCTTCTTCTCGGGAGCGTCGGCGGGGGGGGCAGGCGCCGCAGCGGGGCGTCGGTTCATGGCCGCGATACGGTCGGCTATGGAGCCGCCGTCCTTCTTCTTGCCTTTCTTCGGCGTCTTCGGGGCGATGGGCTCGGCCGTCGCGAGTCGTGCCTTTCGCTCTTCGAGCTCTTCGAGGGTCTTCGGCCAGTCGCCCCGCAGCAGACGGGACAGGGCGCGGTCCGCGAGGAGCTTCCCGTCCGTCTGGCACGTCGGGCAGTAGTTCACCTCGCTCTCGCCGCGCACGATGCGCTGCACCTTGGCGCCGCACACCGGGCACGCCTCCTTGTACTTCCCGTGCACGGCCATCTCCGGCCGGAAGGCCGTGACCTTGGTGGGGAAGGCGCCCTTGCGCTCGGCGCGAAACCGTTCGGTCCACTCCTCGAGCACGATCTGCGTGCAGTCGTAGAGCCGCTCGACCTCTTCGTCGGTGACACGACGGGTCCACTTGATGGGCGACAGCTTGGCGCGGTGGAGGATCTCGTCGGAGTAGGCGTTGCCGATCCCGCTGAAGACGTGCGGATCGGTGAGGGTGCGCTTGAGGGTGTGGTTCTCGCGGCGAAGGGCCTCGCCGAAGGCTTCGACCCCGCAGCCGACGACCTCGATTCCTCCGGGGTCGATCTCGGCCAGGGCCTCTTCGCCCTTCACCGCGGTGATGCTGGCGCGCTTCTTCTTGGAGGCCTCGGTGAGCACCAGCGACCGGTCCTCGAAGTCGAAGGCGGCGAGGCCAAACCTCCGGGCGAGCTTGGCGCCGCGCTCGGCATCCTTGAAACGGCCGGCGACCATGAGGTGCACCACCACGAAGTAGCCGCCAGTGAGCCCGAAGACGATGCGCTTGCCGATACGACGAAGGTCGGTGACCTTTCGGCCGTGCACCTCCTTCAGGGGTGGGTCGTAAGAACGCACCACGAAGGGGCTGTTGACCCGGATCTGCTCGAGGGTCTTGCCGAGCACGCGCTCCTCGAGGGCTTCGATGTAGACCTGGATGTCGGGAAGCTCGGGCACCGACGAAGGGAGTTAGCTCTGATGTCGGGGCGCCGCCACCGCCGGTGTAGAGTCGAGGCCACATGTCGAGCCGGATCGCGAGATGTCTGATGGTGGGCGCCCTCGTCGGCGCGCTCGTCCCGTCTGCGTGCAAGAAGGAAGAGGACGACGGCTTCGAGCCCGTCGACTTCAGTGGCGGCGACGAGACGAAGTCCAAGACGAAGACGAAGAAGGCCGACCCTGAGCCGACCCCCGACCCTGAGCCGCCGACCCCCGACCCAAAGCCGGCCCCGACCCCGGCGCCGCGTCGACCCGTCACCGACGACCCGATCAACCGCCACGACACCGGCTACCTGCGCCAGCGTGCACAGGCCGTGCTCGCCGACCTCGTCGCCGCGCTCCCCGAGCCTCAGCGCAGCCAGATGCGACCGATCCCCCTCGGGTTCGACAACCGTCCCGGCGAGGTGAATGCGTTCGCCGCCTGCGTGAAGGGCCGCGCCTTCATGGTGATGACGGACGGGCTGATGGAGATCCAAGCCCAGATGGCGCGCGCGCGAGCGCACGACGAGCGCTTCGGGACCGAGAAGCTCGATGCTTATGCGGCGCTCGTGGCCAGGGGACAGCGCCGCGGCCAAGCCGTTCCTAGACCGCCATCGAATTTCTACGAAACCGCGAAGGACCAGGACGCGAACAAGGTCGCGCGTCAGCGCCACCTCCTCGACGAGGGGCTCGCCTTCGTGCTCGGCCACGAGCTCGCGCACCACTACCTTTCGCACACCGGCTGCGTGGGGACCGACGCGACCGCGCTCACCCCTGCCGACATCGCGCGCGCCGTCACCATCAAGGTGCCGGCCTTCAACCAGGCCAACGAGCTGGCGTCTGACCTCTATGGGATTCAGAACGTGCTCGCGGCCGGGCGCCCCAAACGCCCGGCATGGAGGGAGGACGGGGCGTTGCTCACCCTTCGCTTCTTCCTCGAGGTGCGGCGGGCCCATGGCGGAGGCGTGCTCTTCGATTTCGAGTCGACCCACCCGCACCCGGACGTGCGGCGTCCCGTGGTGACCCAAGCGGCCGAAACTTGGCGGCGAACAGGGGGCCAGGCCCTGCCTGTACTGAAGCTCCCGAAGCTGCGTTGAGCCGAGGCGGTGTCGCCCGCGTCCGCCTTGTGTATCGTGCACCCATGAGGAACATCGCGAAGGCGCTCGCGGCAGCGTCGGTTCTCGTCCTGGTCACGCCGGGGTGCGGGAGCAAGGTCCAGCAGTGCAACGAGCTGATCACGGAGATCAACGCCGCTCAGACGGCGATCGCGGGGGCTGGCGCCTCCTTCGACGACAAGGAGAAGGCGAAGAAGATCCACGACGAGATCGAGGCCGAGATCAAGAAGATCGAGGGCGTGAAGATCTCCGACGAGAAGCTCAAGGAGCACCAGAAGAAGTGGGTCGATCAGCTCACGAACTTCAACAAGAAGATGGAGTCCATCAGCGCGGCCGTCGAGAAGGGTGACGCGGGTGAGCTTCAGAAGATCTCCAAGGAGATCACCGAGGTCACCAACGAGGTGAGCAGCCTCGTCGACGAGACCAACAAGTACTGCCAGGGCGGCTGAACGTTTTTGGTGGAGCGTCCTCGATCGACGCTGACCAGATAGCGACATGCCTCGCGCAGTCCTTCAGGCCGGAGCCGGTACACGCGGTTCCGGCCTTTTCGTTTCCGCATCATGAGGAGGCGTCGCAGGGACGCAGTGCATCCCATGGTTGGCACCCCAGGAGGTGCAACGCGGTGGGTCCTCGCACACTCGACGAGGGTTCGCGTGGTCACAGACGGTCACGCTAGAGAGAAGAGCAGAACGACGACGCCTCAGGTCCGGAGAGAAGGCCACGAACGACGCGTGGCTGATGTACGGTGCCATCGATGAAGCATCGAGTTTTTGCCGTGGGGAGCGTCTGCATCGTGGCGGCGGCGTGTAGCGGGGGTACGACGGTCGAGGACGACAGTGGCGCTTCGAACTCGGCCTCCTCGACGGCGCAGACCACTTCGACCGGGATGACGTCGTCGACGACGGGCGCGGGCGGAATGGGGGGCGGTCTGCCGATGGGGGAGTGTGGCGACGGCGCCGTGAGTGCCAACGAGCAGTGTGATCTGGGAGCCCTGAACGGCGGCGAGAGCTGTTGTGACGCCAACTGCATGCTCGTGTCCGCAGGCACCGTGTGCCGCGCGAGCGAAGGGGGCGACTGCGATGCCGCCGAGGTCTGCGACGGCGTGTCCGACGCATGTCCCGCGAACGCCTCGGCTCCGGTGGGAACGCCTTGCGGGTCCGCGCTTGGCGAGCCGACCTGCAACCCCGACGCCTGCGACGCCCAGGGCCAGTGCACCGATGTGACTGGGCTGTCCGACGGCAGCGGATGCAGTGACAACGGTGGCGACACCTGCTGCGGGGCTGCGTGTGTGGCTGGGGTGCCATCGCAAGGCAGCTGTTGCGAGTTGCCGCCCCTCGGGGTCCTCACGGTGGCGATCATCACCAGTCCC
>JAUHZF010000441.1 GCA_030426145.1 Polyangia bacterium | reverse complement strand
GCCTTCACGTGGCCCGCCCTACACGCCGCGCTCTTCTACATCGACTGGACCACCGAGTTCGCCATCGACCACATCGTCATGACGGCCCTCTATGCGATCTACCTGGTCGCGTCGGTGGCGGTGGGTGTGGCCCAGCGCGAGACCCTCCTGACGCGCGCTGCGTCCGGCCTCCAGACACAGCTCGTGAACACCCTGGCCTACGGGGCGCTCACCGCCCTGTGGCCCCTCTGCCGGGTGCTGGAGATCGCGCCTCAGGCGAGCTTCGTGCTGGCCTTCTTCGCGGCCACCATCCTCTACAACGTAGCCGCGATCAGCATCGATCGACGGTTCGCCGCCTGGGGCGTCGCGATGCTCGCGGGATTGATCCTGACCCTCTTCATGCGGGACTACGCCATGCTCTGGATGGGGGGCGCAGGCATGCTCGGCTCGGCGGTGCTCGGTGCGCTCAGGATGCGGACCAAGACGCCTGAGGACGCCCTCCCGTTGTCTCAGCAGTGGTCTCGTGCGCAGGTCGAAGAGGCGATGGCCACGCGCCGCGCCGACGACATCGACCTACGCTAGAGTACCTCTACACACCCAATTTCGTTTGGTTTTTTGGCCCCACCGGCGCCACCCAGGTACCCGCTGGTGACGTGCAGCCCATTACCGAGCAGCCCGAGTGCTCCGGTCCCAAGAGCGGCATCGTCGTCAGGGACCCCCAGGCCTCGCTCATCGTGCAGCTTCGCATGGAGCTCGCCGAGCTTCGACGCGAGCGCGCGGAGCTCAAGCGCCACAGCATGCGCGACCCACTCTCGGGGCACTACAGCGCGGCCTACCTCGAAGACCGCGTGGTGCAGGAGTGGGCCCGCATGCGCCAGAATTGGACGCAGCTGAGCGTGCTTCGGATCCGGGTCGACGGCCCACGTGAAGCGGCCGTCCTCGCTTGGGCGGGCTGGTGGGTCGGTCAGATCGCACGGAGCACCGACGTGGTCGCCCACGGTCGCGACGACGACTTCGTGGTGCTCATGCCCGAAACCAGCCGGGCTCAAGCCGAGGCGCTCCGGAGCGCGATCGTGCATCGCACGCGGCGCGACCCCAAAGCGCCCAAGAGCACGACGCTGCGGGTCGAGCTGGCCATCGCCCTCGAAGACGCCGACACCCCTCAGGCGCTCATCGAAGCCGCCCCGGACCGTGAGCTCGACACCATCCCGGCGCCACCGCCCGCCCCGTCGCAGCCCGAGTGTTTGTTGCCCCCTTCTTCGTGGGCGCCCCCACCGCTGCCGTCGGACCTCCCGCGCTAGCTCGGGGTGCGGTAAGACCCGGGCGTGGTCCGTCGACTCGTTCCGCTGCTCGCGCTCGTCGCTGGCTGTGCCTCCGAGGCGCCACGCCCGAGTGGGCCGGTGCCTTCTGCAACGCACGCCGTCGCTTCACCGAGCGCCACGGCCGACGCCGCGCCGACCGCCAGCGTGACGCTGATCGAATCGGTGCCGGTGGAGACGACGCTGGGGTTCGACGACGTGCCCGACACCGCGCCCACGTGGATCGCGATGATCGAGGGGGCCGAGCGGGAGGTCGCGTTGGGGCACTTCTACGCGACGGAAAACGCCGGCCAGGACGACCGTCTCGACGCGGTGATCGCGGCCCTGGAGGCGGCGCAGAAGCGAGGCGTGAAGGTGCGGGTGCTGCTCGACGCGCTCTTCGCCAAAGACAACGCCGCGACCTACGCCTACCTCGATGAGAGGTTCGAGCTGCGCCAGACCACCCACTGGGGATCGCGCAACGGGATCCAGCACGCCAAGTACATGGTCGTCGACGGGGACGACGCCTACGTGGGGAGCGCCAACTTCGACTGGCGGAGCCTAGAGCACATCCACGAGCTCGGTCTGCGCATTCGAGGGGTACCGGCCGCGTCGATCTCGGCCCTCTTCGACGCCGACTGGCAGGCAGCGGGCGGCGCCGTCCCCGACTACACCGAGGTTTCTGCCTTCGAGCCCACCGCCATCGCCGGTGGAGGCCAGGTCGAGCTGGTGGGAAGCCCGAAGGGTGCCCTCCCCTCCGACGACGCGTGGGAGCTGCCCCGACTCGTCACCGCGATCGGTGAGGCCAAGACCTCCATCGAGGTGCAGCTCCTCAACTACGCGGCGAGCTTTCGCAACCACGATTCATTTCCCGCGCTGCAGGACGCCCTGCTCGCAGCGGCGGCGCGCGGGGTCGAAGTGCGGCTGTTGCTGTCGGATTGGCAGAAGAGCCACCTCGAAGACGTGCGGGCCCTGCAACGGGCTGAGCACATCACGGTCAAGCTCGTGACCGTGCCTCAGGCCGCATCGGGCTTCATTCCCTTCGCGCGTGTCGTGCACGCCAAGTACGCCGTGTTCGACGGGCGCGACGCGTGGCTAGGCTCGAGCAACTGGAAGGGCGACTACTTCTACAACGGGCGCAACCTCGGCGCCTGGCTCAGCGGGACGACCCTCGGACCGCAACTACGTCGCGGCTTCGAGCAGGTTTGGACGAGCGCCTACGCCGAGACGCTCGATCCCGAAGCTGACTACACGCCGCCGAAGAGAAACTAGACGACGAACGGTTTGACGTCGTCGGTTGTCGTTCTCGCTACTCCGTGCCCTCTTGTTCGATCCACGGGGTCATGGCGTCGACGAAGCTGCCGTGCGCGCTGGTGTTTCCGCCGAAGATGAAGGGGTGACCGGTGGGCACCTGGGGGTTCGTCTCCACCACCATGGGGCTGAGATTCACTTGCGTGGGCAAGATCTGGGTCCGGGCCACCGCACAGGCAAACTCGTAGTTGCGATCGGCGCCGAGCAGCGGGCTCAGGTTCATCAGGTTGGTGGGGTTGTTCCCCGCGCTGCCTCCGTGGCACTGCTCGGCGCAGTACGAGAGCCCGTTGGGGGCGTTGGGCGACGACTGCACGGGCAAGAGATCGACCCCTTGTCGGAAGAGGTCGGGCTTGGTGCACGGCTGGAAGGTGTTGCCGTCGTCGTCGGCGAAGAGGCGGCTGATCTCCTCGAACTGGATCGCGAGCTGATAGCCGTTGCCCCACTCGGTGGTGAGCAGCTCGCCTCCGCCCATGATCACCCCGTCGGGCGCGACGAAGTTGTAGGGCTCACCGTGGAAGCTCTCGTCGAAGCTGGCTGCGCCCTGCGGGGGGAGGAAGACGAACGTCGGGTTGACGATCCGCATCCCTCGACCGTTGGCGGGCCAGACCGAGATCTGGCTCAGCTCGAGCACCTCGGGCGGATCGCCGTACTCCGCCGCGTAGAAGGTCATCGTGAACCCGTTGTACTCGGGGCCGAGGCCACCGAGCGGAAGCACGGTGAAACCGCTCACGTCGATGGGCCCCACCTGGAGGATGGGGGTGGGCTCGATGTCCTGGGCCTCGAGCTCGAGCCAGGTGCTGACGGAGGCGCGCAGCTCTTCGAGCCCTCCCCAGGGCTTGCCGGTGTGCTCGTCGGTGCTCGGGTAGGTGAGCAGGAGGCTGATGCTGGCGGGGTTGGTGACGAGGGGAAGCCCGAGCGACGACTCGTAGGTCGTGATGCTCGCGTACTCCTGGCCCGCGAGGAGGAAGGCCACGCTCCCGGACGAGTGACAGTCGGCGCCCGCACAGTTGTTGATGAGGCCGTCCTTCACCTCGAGCTCGAAATACTCACGCGGGGTGAGCGGCCCTCCCGTGGCGCCCTCGCCACCGCTGCCGGTACCGGTGCCGACGCTGACGGCGGTGAAGTTGATGAGCGTGTCGTCGGGCCGGTAGCAGCCACTGCCGGAGGCGGAGATCATCACCGCCACGGACAGGGCCGCCGTCACCACGGCCGGGATTCCTCGTTTAAGCATCAGGCTCTCGTCGTCCCCCCTCGGGACCGGATGCGCAAAAGTGTAGCAGATCCATCGGGGTTGAAAGGACCAGGTCGGAAAGCGCTGCTTCCCCCCTGGTCAGCGGTGCGACGACGCGCTAGACGCGACACAAATGCTGCGGGACTGGACTCGACAGGTCGTCATCACCGGGGTTGGCGTTTGCTGCAACATGGGCGACGACTTGCCCACGATCGCGAAACGGCTTCGCAGCGGTGACGCCCCTGCTTTCGAGGCGTGGCAGCCTGCGGTGGACTACAACGCAGGCAACCGCATCATCGGCATGTACCACGGTGAGCTGAGCGACGACGCGCTGCAGGTCACCAAGAAGCAGGGTCGCTTCATGGGTCGCGCCGCGCGCATGGGCATTCGCGCCGCGCGCACGGCCCTGGCCCAATCGGGGATCGACACCCACGACCTCGGCGTCGTGGTGGGCAGCGGTACGGGCGACGTCGAGACCCACATCCACATCCGCCGCAAGCTCGACGAGAGCAAAGCCTGCCGGCGGGTCGGCACGACGGTGATCCCGAAGATCATGGGCTCCACCGTGTCGGCCAACTTGGTCAACGTGCTCCACACGCACGGTCCGAGCGTCACCGCCGCGGCGGCCTGCGCAGGTGGCGCCTACAACATCTTGCTCGCAGCCCAGATGATCGAGATCGGTCACATGGACGCCGCCATCGCAGGTGGCGTCGAGACCACCGACATCCACTTCCACGCGGGCTTCGACGCGATGCGCGCCTACAACGCGAAAGACAACGACCACCCGGAACGGGCGAGCCGCCCCTACGCGGCCGACCGCGCCGGTTTCGTCTTCGGCGAAGGTGGCGGCATCGTGGTGCTCGAGAGCCTCGCGAGCGCGCGCGCCCGCGGCGCGAACATCCTCGGGGTGCTGCGCGGCTACGGCATGTCCTCCGACGGTGAGGGAGAGATGGTCGCGCCTTCGCAGGACGGCGCAGTGCGGGCCCTGCGCAAGGCCTTCCAGCACGCAGCGGTCACGCCCGAGCAGATCGGCTACGTGAACACCCACGGCACCTCCACCCCGGTGGGTGACGTGTCCGAGGTCGGCGCCATTCGCCGCGCCTTCGACAACCGCCACCTGCCCTATGGCTCCACCAAGGGCTACACCGGTCACAGCATCAGCGGCGCCGGCGCCATCGAAGCCATCTTCACCCTGGAGATGATGCGGGGCGGCTGGCTCGCCCCCTCCGTCCACGCCAAGCCGCTCGACCCCGAGCTCGAGGACTACCCTCCGGTGCTCGAGCCGGTCGACATCGACGTGTCCATCGCTGCGTCGAACTCCTTCGGGTTTGGTGGCACCAACGCGTGCCTCATCCTGGCCCGCGAACCCCACGAAGCCTGACGTCGCTCAGGGTGCGACGACGATCTCGACCGCGCCCGGCTCGGGGTAGGTGAACGCGGTGCGAACCTCGCTGCGCATGCCATCTGGGCGCATGTCGACGCTGCTGGTGCAATAGCCGTCCTCGTTGGCCATGCAGCTGCATCCCCCGACGGCGTCGCACGCGTCAGCGGAGATGAAACGCAGCCCGAGCTCGAAGCTGTCCGAGCGGGCGGGCACGAACATGGTGCACGTGTTCTCGGCCGCGGCGGGCTCTGCGTAACAGGTCAACGGCATTTGCACATCCTGGGCGACGAGGCCGTCCCACGAGATGGGGAAGCGTCCACCGGGCGCGATGACCACGACCTGCTCGGCGCAGGCGACGAACGGACAGGCCGAAGGCGCGAACTGCAGATCTTCGCAGGTGGTCCCCCCGCAGGGGTCATGGCTCCGGACGGGCGTCCAGGTCCCGCCGACGTAGAGCTCGAAGGGCGCCGCGCCACAGCTGCCGGTGTCGAGGTAGATGGGGTCGAGGCCATCGTTGACGACGACGAAATCGACGGGCCGAACCTGCGCCGCATCCCCAGAGACGTAGTCCTCGCAGCGTGGGCTGGGCTGCAAGCCGCCGCCGGTGCCGTCGAGGTCGGCGGCGCAGGCGGTGGTGGTCAGACAGAGGGCGACGAAGGTGGGCTTGAGCATGGGGACGAACCTCCACGATGACGACGGGTTGCCTCCCCGTGATTCAAGTGTCGTTCCAAATGCCTAAATGGCTGAAACCTGGCCCAGACCGCCATCGTGTGGCGCGACCTGGCACATCGGCCGGATCAGGTTGCCCGAAGAACGTGAAGGGCGATCTGAGGCGCGACGCCAAAGCGGAGCGGGATCCCGGTGGTGCCGAGGCCGGGGTGCACGTAGTGGCGGCTCCCGTCTCGCTCGGTCCAGGCCGAGGTCCCGACCAGCTCGGGATGGATGAGCGAGAGGGCGTTGATCCGATCCGCCATGAAAGGAACGCCGACCTGCCCCCAATGTGAATGACCACCGAGGATGAGATCGGCGCCATGAGCCCGCAGCTCCGCGAAGCGGATCGGATCGTGGGCGAGCACCAGGCGGGGACGTGGTCCTGCATGGGCGAAGGCGGCCTCGGCATCGAAGCGCTCGGTGTAGACGTCGTCGAGCCCCACGATGGTGAGCGAGGCCCCGTCGCGCGCCACCTCGGTGGCGTCATTGCGAAGGATGCGGATGCCCTCCGCCTCGAGCAGCCGCATCAACGGCTGCCCATCGCCGTAGTAGTCGTGGTTGCCCATGATCGCGATGACGCCGTCCCGCGCATGCAGGGGCGCGAGGGCAGCTGCGATGTCGTGGTGAAAGGCGACCCCGCTCGTGACGTAGTCGCCCGTGATCACCACCAGGTCTGGTGCCAAGCGATTGGCTTGCGCGACCCAGGAGGCGACCAGCTCCCTAGGGGTCATCGAGCCCACGTGCACGTCGCTGAGCTGCACCACGCGATAGCCGTCGAAGGGCTCGGCCAGGTCGGGTACGGGCACATCGAAGGTCCGCACCTCCGCCCGCCGTCGCCGCCACACCACCCCCCATGCGGTGAGTGGCAAGAGGGCCAGGTAGGCGGTGAGGATGCTTCCGCCGAGCCAGTCGCCCCCGCGCCACCCCAGCGCGAAGAGGGCCATCCCCACCGGCAACCACAGCAACGGCGAGAACAGCACCGCCAGCCAGTGCACGTAATAGGGTTCCTCGACGAGCCGTCGTCGCCAGATCCCCAGCGGCCGGTCGTGGAGCACACGCGCCATGGGCGCGCGAACGTAGGCCCCCAATACGGCCCCGATCACGAGCGCCAGCGACGTACCCACGACCCCGTCCCACGTCCAGGCCAACGCGCCCCCGAGCGGGACGTGAAGAACGTAGGTCGCCCACGTGAGCTGTCGAACCTGTCGCCTCATCCCCTAGACGACCGTGTCCTACCGTGTGTCTTGGGACAAGTTCGAGGTTCCGGGTTCCGGATTCGAAGTTCCGGGTTCGAGGTTCGAGGTTCGAGGTTCGAGGTTCGAGGTTCGGTGGTTGTCAAGGTAGTTGCCGCACGTTTTGTTTAGGCAGATGCGGACGTGGGTTTGGCTTTGTGCGCCGAGTCCGACGGTTCAGCGCGGCCTCGACCTCCGTGAAGGACGACGACCTCAGGGT
>JAUHZF010000440.1 GCA_030426145.1 Polyangia bacterium | reverse complement strand
TGGCCGACGACCCTGCCTTTCCCACCGACGTAAGAAGCTGGTGCCGAAGCGCAGGTGCTGAGCTCATCGACGTCAACGAAGACGCAGCGCCCTACCGCGCCAAGCTGCGCACCAAAGGAGGCACGCCCCTTCCCCCAGCACGGTCCGCGGCCCCTGCGGAACCGGCGCCCGCGGCCCCTGCGGAACCGGCGCCCGCGGCACCTGCGCAGCCGCCACCACCAACGGCCGCTCCTGCTTCGGAGCCATCATCGGGACTCCGCATCGACCTGAGCTGGTTCGAGCCCGACCAGCGCCTCCTCGAGCTACGTCGGGCCTTGGCCACAGGCGGTGGCACCACGCGGGCGACCGTCATCATGCCCGACCGTCAGGCGACCAACGAGCTGCTGTCGTGGTGCGGACAGAATGGACACAGCGTGTGCGCGTTGTCGGGCGACGGGCCGATGACGGCCGAGATCGAACTGGGCATCCCGAGCCCTGGAGGTGCGTCCGTGCCATGGGCGCCCTCGACCGCTCTCGTGCCCGCCGGAGCCCCGTCGAACGCCCTCGCGCTGGCTCCAGAGGCCGACAACCGTTGTTCTCTGCTGGTACTGCACAACGACCACGAGGCCCTCTTGGCGGCCCTGCTCATCGCGACGGGAGCCGCGGCGTCGGGCATGAACGTGAGCATCTTCTTCACCTTCTGGGGCCTCAACCTGCTCCGTGGTGACCGCCCCAACGAGGCCGCGCCCAAGGAGAAGGTCTCCTTCATCCAACGGCTGTTCAAGTGGATGATGCCCCGCGGCACGAAGAAGCAGAAGCTCGGCCAGATGAACTTCGGCGGGGCCGGCAAAGGCATGCTCGACCACATCATGAAGTCGCAGAACATCATGCTGCTGCCCGAGCTCATCCAGTCGGCACAAGACCAGGGGGTCGAGTTCATCGCCTGCACGATGAGCATGGGCGTCATGGGGATCACCAAGCGTGACCTCCACCCCTACGAGACGCTCGAGTTCGGCGGTGTGGCGACCTTCGTCGAGCGTGCGCGAGGCTCCGCCATCCACATGGTGTTCTGAGCGTGCCACCACATCACACGGCAACGGCCTTGCCAGCGAGACCCCACCGTTGCAGGTTGGGGTCCGCAAGCGCCCGTAGCTCAGCTGGATAGAGCGGCAGACTTCGAATCTGCGGGTCGGGAGTTCGAATCTCTCCGGGCGTGCCAACCTCCTCCGCCGTGCTCATGGCCTCGCGACACGGGCTCGTCGCCCTCTCCGGTTTGATGGTGGCTTGCAGCGCGGCCCCCTCCGTCCCGACTGGAGATGGCAGTCTCGAGCCGGTGGCATGGCTCGCCGGCACGTGGTGCAGCGAGGACGGCGAGACCGAAGAGACCTGGGCGCCTCCGCGTGGCGGTACGATGATCGGGACCAACCGGACCGTGAGAGGCGGCAGGACCGTGCACCACGAGTTTCTCCTGCTGCTCCGCGTGCACGATGCGATCGTCTACCGAGCTCATCCAGCGGGGCAGGCGCCGAACGACTTCACCCTCGTCGAAGCCGAAGGCGACGCGCTCACCTTCGCCGACCCGGAACACGACTATCCCCAACGCATCACCTACGCCCGCCGAGGCGATCAACTCACCGTCACCATCAGCGGCGACGCGTCGGGAGACGCGAAACGCGCGTCGTGGCGTTGGGTGCGTGGTGCTCCGCTTCAGTGCCCCCGCTGAGGGACCCCAGAAAGGCACCGCCCCCGCCGGGATGGTTCCCGACCGGGGCGGTAGCTGGCTGGCGGCGGGCCAGGCCCGGCACGAACGGTGTGACGATGCGATGGGGAGACGGAGAACCGTTCGGGCAAGGGCCTGACCCGCCGCTGACCATATCCGGCGTGGTTACCTCCTGGGTTTGGGGTGACTTGGGGTCGAAAACCGAGCCTCGGATCAGTCGGCGAAGGGGTCGGAGAAACGCGGGTCGTTGATGAAGCCGTCGTCGGTGAGCGTGCGCAGGAAGGCGACCAGCGCCTCCTTGTCCTGCTCGGAGAAGTTGAAGCCACCCTGCGCGGCGATGGGGCCCGCGAGGCCCGGCCCGAGGTTGGGGTGGTCTTGGATGCCGTCGCTGTAGTGGTCGACGACCTCGCGCAAGGTGTCGAAGCGGCCGTCGTGCATGTAGGGCGGACGCACCGCGATGTTGCGGAGGGACGGCGACTTGAACGCGCCGAGGTTCTGCGGGCGCGGGTCGTGGTCGAAGACCCCGAGGTCGTCGGACGCCCCCTGGGCGTCGAGGCCGTTGTTGAAGGGAGCAGGCTGCACCATGGCCTCCGAGATGTGACAGCCGGCGCAGGCTGCGGGCCCCTGGCCGTCTCCGAAGAAGATGCGCTTGCCGCGGTTCTCCTGCGCCGTGAAACCGGGGAAGTCTGGGATGGGCGACCCCTCACGAGCGCGCTCGGTGTCGTAGCGGCTCTCGAAGGAGACCATGCTGCGGACGAATTGGGCGAGGGCACGCGAGATGCGGTCCACGGTGACCTCGTCGTCGCCGAAGGCGTTCTCGAAGAGCGCGCCGTAGAAGCCCTGGTCCCTTACCCGTGCCACGACCTCGTCGAGGGTCATGCCCATCTCGACCTCGTCCTGCAGAGGTCCGAGCACCTGCTCTTCGAGGCTCGCCGCCCGCTCGTCCCAGAAGAAGCGACCATTCTGATAGAAGCGCGCGTTGGCCAGCCCCATCGAGTGACGGCCGGTCTCACCGCCATCGAAGCCGAGGGACAGGGTCGCCGGGTCGGCGAAGCCGTGGCTCTGCTGATGGCAACTGCCACAAGAGACGGTGCCGTTCTGCGACAGCTCCGTGTCGTAGAAGAGGACGCGCCCGAGGGTGGCGCCCGCGTCGGTCACGGGGTTGTCGGCCGGGGTGTTGTCCATCGACAGCACCGACCCTGTGAAAGGCCCCACGGTGATCACCTGGCGGAAGTGCGCGGGGTAGTCGACCTGGCTGTAGTTGTAGGGGGTCGCGGGAAGGCTCGGACCGTCGATGCTCTGCGTCGTGCTGTCGTCGCCATCGTCGACGACGATCGTGCCGTCGCTGTGGGGACCCATGCCGACGCTGGTCGCGTCGATGGAGCAGGCTGCGCCGAGGGAGGCGATGAGGCTGAGGGCGGTGAGATGACGCAGGGGGTTGGGGCGGGGGTTGGGGTCCATGCTGGCCTCCCTCGGTGGGGGTTGTGGCAGCGGGTGCCGCCGTGTGTCCTGAGCTGCTCTCCTGAGCGGCCCTCTGAGCTATCGCACAGGCCGTTCCATCCCTCGAAAGCCGTCTAAGCCCCCGAAAACCCGTCCAGACGGCTCGATCTGGCCGCGCACTCAGGCCAAGGATGACCGTCGCCCGCGATTCACCGGACAGATCTGGCCGGAGGTGTTGAAGCGGGCTGCCTGCGGTCCCAGGCTAGAAGCGTGTCGGACCACGACCCAGGCGCGACGGCGACCCTGAGCGCCACCTCGGCCATCTCGGTGCGCGAACCCAGGTACTGGCTCGGCGTGTACCACCGCGAGGGTTCGACCCTCGTCCCGCTTCCTGCGGGCCGGCCGGTGGTCATCGGTCGCGAGGCTCCGGCTCAGGTCGTGGTGGCGTCGCACGACGTCTCACGCCGGCACGCGCGCTTCGTGCTCGACGATGGCGTGGTTCAGGTCGAGGACCTCGACTCGACCAACGGCACCAAGGTCGACGGGAAGCGCATCAAGGATGCCGATCTGCTTCCGGGCCAGGTCGCGCGCCTCGGCTCGGTCGAATGCGTGGTCTACGTGCAGAACCCAGGCGGGGCCTCCCCCACCCTGCTGCAGAGCCACGACCAGCTCATGCGGCGCCTCGCCTCCGAGGTCGAAGCAGCGCGCTACTTCAACTCGCCGCTATCCTTCGCAATGATCGAGGTCCAGCAGGGCGGCGAAGGCTTACCCGCCTATCGCTGGCTCGACGCCCTCCGCGGCCTGCGCCCGGTCGACCTGACGGGTCACTACGGCGGCCACATCGTGGAGGTCATTCTCCCGCGCGCCTCGGCCGATGAAGCACGGCCCGTGCTAGAGGCCGTTCGTACGGCCGTCGGCCGAGGGGAGGTGCACATCGGCCTCGCGACCCTCGGCGCCGACGGCGACGATGCCCCCTCGCTGCTCACGGCCGCGCGGCAAGCCCTGAGAAGTCGCGAGACCCCGACCTCGCAGACCGCCAAGTCGAGTCCAACCTTCGAGGGCCTCATCGCGGAGAGCCAAGCCATGACGTCGGCCCTCAGCCAGCTCGACCGCATCGCCCGCGCCCCCCTCCCCGTGCTCCTGCTCGGTGAGACCGGCACCGGTAAAGAGGTGCTCGCCGGCGTCGTGCACCGTGAGAGCGAACGCACGGGACGCTTCATCCGCGTCAACTGCGGCGCCATCCCCGGCACCCTCATCGAGAGCACCCTCTTCGGCCACGAGAAAGGCGCGTTCACTGGGGCCGACCGCGCCGCGGCCGGTGTCTTCGAGGCGGCTGAGGGAGGCACGGTCCTGCTCGACGAGATCGGGGAGCTGCCCGCCGGTGCGCAGGCTTCACTGCTGCGGGTGCTCGAGTCTCGTGCCGTCACGCGGGTCGGCTCGACCGAAGAGCGACCGGTCGACATCCGGCTCGTGGCCGCCACCCACCGCGACCTCGAAGCGATGTGCGATGCGGGACAGTTTCGACGCGACCTCCTGTTTCGAATCAACACCTTCATCCTCACCATCCCACCGCTGCGCGATCGGCCCGAAGACGTGCCTGCGCTCGTGCGCCACTTCCTGTCCCTCAGCGAGGAGCGGCTCGGTCCCAGGTCGGTGCGCGAGATCAGTCCCGCCGCCGTCGACGCGATGAAGGGCTACGCGTGGCCCGGCAACGTGCGCGAGCTACGCAACGTCATCGAGCGAGCCTGCGTGATCGCCGAGGGTGACACGATCGGTCCCGGCGACCTCCCCGAGGCCATTCGTGGCGCCACTCGGGTGCTGCCGACGGTGGCCGCCGACCGCGCCACCGAAGGGGGCGACGAGGTCATCGATCTGCGGGAGG
The DNA here is from genome assembly GCA_030426145.1 of Polyangia bacterium. Classification (GTDB taxonomy): domain Bacteria; phylum Myxococcota_A; class Polyangia; order Polyangiales; family Polyangiaceae; genus JAPYTK01. The sequence continues at coordinate 2,351 of JAUHZF010000440.1, read as the reverse complement.
TGCTGCGCAGCCAGGAGGTCCGCCTCATCGTGAGGGCCATGCGCGCGGGCGGAAACCAGGCCGAAGCCGCGCGCCGTCTCAGCATGCCGCGCCGAACCTTGAGCCACCGCATCAAGGCGCTCGGTCTCGGGCCCGACGACTGGTCCAGCTGATCCATCCTGTGGTCGCGCAGCCTCGACGCGCCGAGGCGAATGGCGATGTAGCGATCGGAGCTACCGAGCGATGACGCCGGTGCAAGTGAGCTCGACGTCTCGGGTGGTCTCGCTGATGGTCGCGCCCCCGAGGCCATTCTGACTGTCGTCGACGACCCAGATCATGTCACCGGGGCGGAAGCTCTTCGACGTGCGGGTGTTGCTGCCCAGGCTCGAGTAGGTGCCGCTGCCGAATTTGGGCTTCTTGCCGTAGAAGACCTTTACGGTCTTGCCGCAGGTGTTCTTGATGCTCACCGACACGGAGATGGGTCCCGACGGCGAAGACGAAGACGACGACGAGCTGTGTGACGACGCCATTCGACGCTCTTCTTCACGACGTTCTTCCTCACGACGACGGCGCTCAGCCTCCTCGCGCTCACGCTGCGCGGCGAGCCGGCGTTGCTCGGCGGCCTGGCGCTCCTGGTCCGCCTTCATCTCGGCCAGCTCCTCCTCGGAGATGTCCTTGCTGTAGAGCTGAAGGGTGAAGGCGCCCGTGCCGAGGTCGTGAATGCGGCTCTTGTCCATCGCACTGCCCCAGTTGGCGATGATGTCGAAGGTCTTGGTGTGATCGGTCTGGGGGCAACCGCCCGACGCCACCCCTCCTGGACCGTGGATCCCGGGCCCCCCCATCACGGTCGGGCGTCCCGGCGCCTCGTAGCGGAAGGCGATTCCCCGCATCGCGTGGTCGGAGAAGGCCGCTTCGGGCGCCAGGCGCAGGACCATCCGGTAACATTTGCCCCGCTTCACATCGAGCTCGAACGGGTTGAACGCGTCGAGGGTCCCGGTGACAGGCTCACCCAGCTTGTCGTAGCCCACGGTGTGCTCGGCCACGAAGCCGTCGAGCTCCTCGTCGGTGTGATCGAAGCTGGGGTCGGGCTGGGGCGGGGTGGCAGGCGCGACCGCCGCACGCGGTGGGCTCTGGTTGAAGCCTGGGATCAGCGCACAGCCCATGCTCGAGCAGGCGAGCAGGGCACCCATCACGACGTGTCGCATCATCACCCCCCCTGGTACGCCAGAACGAGCACGACCTTCCCTCCCCTGCGCTACTTCTTTCTCGACCCTCGCCGAACCACCCGGGGGAACGCTCAGGTCGGCTACCCCTGCGGCTACGACCGGTAGCTTGTGATGCCAGACCAAGGGCGTACCATGGGGCTCATGGTGAAGGCCTGGATGACGCTTGGACTCGCGCTCGCGGCCGCAGGCTGCACCGACGAAGAGCCACTACCGCCTCCACCCGATCCGCCACGCGTCCCGGTTCAGACGTGTTTTGCCCCCGAGGGCATGGGCAACCCCCAGACCATCGAAGACGCGGTCAGGCTCATCAACGCGCTCGAGCCGCCGGTCACCGTGCCCTGCTTCCTCGAAAGCCTCGACCGCCCGATGGTGGTGGAAGCCAGCAAGAGCATCCAGAGCGCACAGCCCGCTTACGGCCCCAACAACCCGCGCTTCCTCATCCACCGCGGCGAGCTCGTCATCACCGCGGTCCCCAAGGGAGACGGCCGCGACATCGTCGAGTTCAGCGCCGCCGTGCCCACCATCCCGAGCGTGTCGATCAAAGGTGAGCTCACCTTCCCCGTCACCGAAGAGCTACCCCTCGACGCGGCCTACAATCAGATCCTCTCCACAGAGGTCAGCGGCACCAAGTGCGCACACTGCCACATCGGTGAGGAGACCACCGACCGGACCGAGGCCGAGGGCGCCTACCTCTCCTTCCGCCTCGACACCCTACGGCGCAACCGGGTCGACCCCGAGTACATCGACTGGTTCTACGGCGAATGTGACCCAGAGCGGGAGCCGGACCGCTGCGCGGTGCTCGACTCCATCCTGGGTTTCGGTGAGGTGGTGCACATCCCCCTCGACGACAGCCCAACCACGCAGCCGGGCCAGGAGTTCTAGGCCCCCGCTGGCTTCAACGCCGTCGCCGTCGCGCGAGCAGGCTCAGCCCGAGAAGCAAGCCGAGGCCGGGCAAACCCGAGTCGCGATCGGAGCCGGGACGCACGGCGCAGCCGCCTTCGTCGACGGTGTCGTCGCCTCCGCCGCCCGCACCTACCGTGGCCGGACCAGCCCCCGTCGACGAAGCCGACGTCGTGCCGCTGCCCGTCGTCGCGGCCGAGCTGCTCGACGAGGCCGAGCTGCTCGACGAGGCCGAGCTGCTCGCGG
>JAUHZF010000439.1 GCA_030426145.1 Polyangia bacterium | reverse complement strand
ACGAGGCTCCGACGGCGACCGCGGCCGTGCTCGTGTGCCCACCCCATCCCGACCGGGTCTACGTGGTCACGCGCAACGTGGCGGGCGCGGGGGTGGTGGCCCTCGGCGTGATGCGCGTCGCACCCGACGGGGCCGATGCGGTGGCCGCTGCCCTCGAGGTGCGGGGACGGCCAGGCGAAGACACCGGCAAGCTCGAGGCCTGGCCTGGCCTCGAGCGCAAGATCCGACAGCGGCGCGCCGATCTCGGAGCCCAGTGGGAGGATGTGCGGCGGGTGGCGGTTCCGGTCGATCCGCATGCCGCCACGACCGTCTCCACCCAGATGGAGGCGATGGAGTGCATCGACGTGCTCGTCGTGCCCTCAGAAGAAGTGACCAGCGTCGAGTTGCTCGTGATGGGACAGGACGGGCGTGTCGTCGCGCGCGGGCGGCCTCCGGGCCGCGACCGCTCGGCGGTGGTCTGCAGCGCCACCGCGCAGGATCTCACGATCGCGGTCCGCCCGCGTTCGTCGGTCGGGCTGGTGGCCGTGGTCGTCAGTCGGGCCGGCAAGGGGTCATTCGCCGAGCTGCGGGACGACCACGCCCTCGCGGGCATGACCCCGATGCTCGACCTGCCCGCGGCGCTGGCGCGGCTCGATGGCAAGCGTCTCGCCTCGGCCGGATGGGGCGAGGCGGAAGAGCTGAGCCGCGAGACCGTGCCCACCCGCGGCATGCTGCGGGTACCCGTCGAGCTGGGGCGAGGCTGTACCCGGATCGACGTCGTGGGGGGCACGCCCCTCGCCGAGTTTGCGGCCCAGCTCTGGCGCCGTGACGGGGTGTCGTTGGCTGCCGGACGCGGAGGTGAAGTCGCGACCGTCTACGCCTGCTCGAATGCACCGAGCAAGGCCGAGCTCGAGCTCGAGGCCATCGACCGGCCCGGCCCGGCCGCCGTGCTGCGTCGCCAGATGGACGACGTGCCAGCGGCCCTGATGGCGGCTCCACGCGCCGCCAGTCGGCTCCTCGGTCGCTTCGATGGCCTGGGCCTCGGGCCCGTGTCACCCGCGGGGCTCGAGGGGCTCACGTCCCAGCGGTTGGAGCTCGGCCGCCGAGGGGAGGGCAAGCTCAGCCTGGCGGCGGGACAGTGCGTCGACCTGGTGGCGGCGGTGGATGGCCCACCCCAGTCGGTATCGGTGACCCTCGAAGAGGGCACCATCCTTCACAGCCGCACATCCGGTCACGGCGTCACCGCGTTGCGGCACTGTAGCCGCGACGGGGGACACTTCCGCTACCGGCTCGAGGTCGAGGGCGCGGCGGCGGACGTGCTCACCGCCCACCGCCGACGCTGAACGCCTCAGTGGATGCCGTGCATGCCCTTCTTGATGATGGGGCTCATGAGCACGAGCACGACCGCCGCCGCACACGCGATCATGCCGACGTTGGTGAACACGTCGGTGTAGATGTCGAGCCGTTCGACCGCGGGCAGGGAGGCGGTGTCGACGCCGCCCTCACCCTTGCTGGTGAGCTTGGCGATGAACTTTCCGGCCTGGTGCGCGATCGACGAGGAAAGGAACCAGATCCCCATCACGAAGCCGACGATGCGGGCCGGCGACAGCTTGGTCACCAGCGACAGGCCGACCGGTGAAAGGCAGAGCTCACCGAGGGTGTGACCCAGGTAGGCGAGGATGAGCCAGATCACGGGCACGAGGCCCTCGACCGCCGAACCCTTGCCGAGGGTGAACATGAAGAAGCCACCACCCAAGAGGGCGAGGCCGATCGCGAACTTGATGGGCGAGGACGGTGACTTGTTGGCCTGCTCGAGCTTGGTCCACATCCAGCTGAAGGCGGGGGCGAAGAGCAGGATGAACAGCGGGTTGACGCTTTGGAAGACGGAGGCCGTCAGCTGCGTCCCGGCGATGTTCATGTCGACGTTGCGGTCCGTGTAGACCGTGATGGCGCTGCCCGCGAGCTCGAAGAAGGTCCAGAAGAGCGCGGTGAACAGCAGCAGGACGACGATGACCCACAGACGATGACCCTGGTTGCGATCCTCCTCGCGCGCGCCCATGGCGATGAGCAGGCCGAGCATGGCGAGGCCGAGGATGCCGAGGAGGATGTCGAGGCTCTCGTTGTGCTCGATGAGGAGCATCACGAGGGGGAGCACCAGGAACGAGCCCACGTAGATGAGGGTCTCGCGCGGGATCCCCATGGTCTTGGCCGCCAGGGCCTCGGGGTCCTTCGGGTGACCGTGTTCTTCGAAGGCGCCGCGGCCACGGGCCACGACGAACACGACGAGGCCGAGCACCATGCCCACGCCGGCGAGGCCGAAGCCGTAGTGCCAGCCGAGGGTTTCACCGAGGTAGCCGCAGGTGAGCGGGGTGAGGAAGGCACCAGCGTTGATGCCCATGTAGAAGATGGTGTACGCGCCGTCCTTGCGGGGGTCGTCCTGCTCGTAGAACTGAGCGATGAAGCTGGAGATGTTCGGCTTGAAGAAGCCGTTGCCCAGGATGAGGAGCGACAGGGCGAGGAGGAAGATGAGCTTCGTCTCGAAGGCCATCGCGAAGTGGCCCAGGGCCATGAGCAGGCCGCCCCAGAAGATCGCCTTCCGGTAGCCTGTGAGCTTCTCGGCGATGAGGCCACCGAGGATGGGCGTCGCGTAGACCATGGCCCCGTATGCCGCGTAGACGCCGTAGGCCTTGTCGTCGTCGTACCCCATGCCCTTGGTCATGTAGAGGACCAAGAGGGCGCGCATGCCGTAGTAGGAGAAGCGCTCCCAGAACTCGGCGAAGAACAGCAGGAAGAGCGCCTTGGGATGGGTCTTCCGGTTCGCGTAGATGACCCCTGAAATCCAAACGATGACCGCAACCCAGGCGATCCCCATGATGGTCCAACCACTCATCCGCGCGCTGACTCCTTGATGCCTTCTCGCCCGCCGGACGGACGCGCAAGATGCGCATGCCCGGGGCGCGACAGGCACCGATAGCAACTCCTGCGTCGCGGTACTAGGGTATCCGACATTGGAGCAGGAGATGAGCGGAGTCATCGAGGTCACGGACAAGGTCGTCGTCATCACCGGAGCGAGCCGAGGCATCGGCGAGGCCATGGCCCAGGCCCTCGTGGCCGGAGGCGCCAAAGTCGCGATCGCCTCCCGAAAGCGTGAGGGCATCGACGCCGCGGCGGAGCGGATCCGGCAGGGTGTTCCGGGGGGCACGGTCGAGCCCTTCGTGGCCCACATGGGCAAGCCGCAGATGATCGAGGAGCTGCTCGACGCGGCCGAGGCGGCGCTCGGGCCCATCGACGCGGTCATCAACAACGCCGCGACCAACCCCTACTTCGGTCCGATGGTGAACATCGACGAGGGGGCCTACCTCAAGACGTTCGAGGTGAACACGCGGGGCTACTTCGAGCTCGCCCGGGGCGCGGCCAAGCGCTTCATCGCAGCCGGGCGACCTGGCTGCATCATCAACGTGGCCAGCATCGCCGGCCTCGGCGGTGCGCCGCTGCAAGGCGTCTACGGGATGACCAAGGCCGCCGTGGTGTCCATGACGCAGACGCTTGCGGTCGAGCTCGGTCCGAGCAACGTTCGCGTCAACGCCATCGCGCCGGGCTTGGTGGAGACCAAGTTCGCTTCTGCCCTCGTGAACAACGACGACATCGTCAAGCGCGTGGTCGAGAGCACGCCGCTCCGACGCTACGCACAGCCCCACGAGATGGCGGGCGCGGCGGTCTTCTTGGTGAGCGACGCCGCGGGCTTCATGACGGGCCACACCCTCGTCATCGACGGGGGCGTGACCATCAACGCGATGTAGCTCAGGGGTTGAGCGCCTTGGCGACCGCGGCCTTGAGCTGAGCGAGTGTCTGCGGCCCCTCCAGCTTGATGCCGTTGACGAAGAAGGTCGGAACCTGCGACGCACTGAACCGCTTGGCGTCGGCGAGGTCGTCGTCGATCGGAGCGTCGTAGCGCTTGCCCCCCGCCAGAGCCTGTCGCACTTGCTCCTCCTCGATGTGAAGCGGAGCGAGGTGGCGCACGATGGCGTCATCGCTCAGTTCGGTGGGGTGCCTGAGGAGCGTGTGCACGATGCCCCAGCCCCGCCCGCCGGATGCGAGCCGGGACACGCGGGCCGCAGGGCGCGACCGGTCCAGCATCGGCAGCGGGTGGTCCCGCCAGATGACGCTCACCCGATCTGGGTACGCCTTCAGGAGCTCGTCGATGACCGGGGCCATCCTCGCCGTTGCGGGGTCTTGGAAGGACCCAAACCAATGAATCTGCACCAAGGGCCGGTGCGGACCGGCCGCGGCGGCACGGGGGGGGATTGGCAGCTGCCGTCCGTCGAAGCCCGCGACGGCGCGGGCCACGGCCAAGTTGAACATCTCGACGGACTGGGCCCCAGTGATGATGTCCTTGTTGACGGTGAAGGTCGGCGTGCCGCGGAAGCCCTGCGCATTGAAGTGCGCGAAGTCCTCGTCGACCTTGGCTTTGTGCACGTCGCGCTTCATGGCGTCATCGAAGCGCGTCATGTCGAGCCCGAGGCCCTCTGCCGCCTTGCGGATGCCGGCCTCCGTCAGAGGCTTCAAGGCGAAGAGCGCCTCGTGCATCTTCCAGTAGCCGTTGTTTCCCTTCTGCGCGAAGGCCTCGAGGGCAGCGTATGCGGCCGGTCGCCCCAGCTTGTGGAACGACAGTGGGGCTTGTCGAAAGACCAGCCGTACTCGACCGGCGTGGCGTGCCATGACCGCCTTGAGGGTGTCGTTGGCGAGTCGGCTGTAGGGGTCTTGATAGCCTCCGAACCATTGGATGGTCACGCTCGCCCCGTCAGGGCCGAGGACGGGGGAGCCCTTGGTGGGGAGGGCAGCGGCCTGAAGGGGGACGATGAGAGGAATGCAGCCTCTCCCATTCGCGAACTCCATGCCCGCGGGACAAGTCCTGCTCATCTTGGGTTGGCACATGCCGTCGGTGAGCGTGGTGCCGGCCGGGCACACGAGCTTGGTGGGGGGCGGTCCCACCTTGGTTTTTGCGGTTTCAGCGGGCGCGAGCGGAGCCACCTCGAGGCGCAGGGAGGCACCACACCCGGTGGGGGGGCCTTCGTCATCCGTGCTCGCCGTCATGCAGGCGTCGGTGCTGCCGTCCCGCGACAGGGTTTCGCGCTTGGCCGCGCTCTTGGCGCCCGCGCCGACCGTGTCGCCAACCCGGACGCCGCCGCCGACTTCGGCCGAGCCCCCGGCGAAGAACTCGAAGGCTCCGACGTTCATGCCGACCACCACGTGGGTCGCGCCGTCGCAGGCCCCTTCGAGCTCGTTGTCGATGACGTCGAAGCGGTCGGCGGCGAACTTGCCGACCAAGGTCATCGTCACGTTCAGGCTGCCCGCGCTCTGCAGCTTGCCCTCGAGCTTGACCGCGCCCACGGGCAGGTTGGCGTAGAGCTCGTCTTCATTCTGGATGACGAGGGTGTCCTGCTTGGTGGTGACGGGGATGTAGGCGTAGGCGCCAGGCGCCTTGCAGCGGGAGAGGATCTGCATCTCGCAGCCTTCGTAGCGGACCACGACCAGCCCTCCCTGGCGGGAGCGTGCCTCGAGGTCGGCGCGCTCACCCGACGGCCACTCGACGATGAGGGGTTTGTCTTGGCTCGCCCCGACCTTGCACTTGGCTTGACCCTCGGGCTCGAAGTCCGGCTGGTCGATCATCTTCGAGGCGACGTTGTCGTTGCCGCCACAACCGACCACCGCCAGCGCGGCGACCACAAGACCCCAGACTTTCATGTAGGGACACGTAGAGAATCGTCGGCGCGAAGGAAAGCGGAGCGTACGTTCAGGTCGTAGGGGAAGGTTTTGGTCAAGACTCAGGAGACGTGGGCGTTCTGGAGAAGCGTGAAGGGAACCATCTTGCGATGCGCCCAGGAGATGGTCGTGGCCCACCATCCGGTGGGCACGTGGGCCGCCATCTGCGCCGCCGCAGGGTGTGACGCGGACCTCAAGCTCGTACCCCAGCGCACCTTCGACGATGCGATGGCGGTGAGCCTGCTGACGGCAGGGATGGAGGTCCTCGAACTCTCCCCGAGCGCCTTCTACGAGGCCTACGGAAAGTACTTCGCCCATCACTACGCCAGGCGCCTCTACCCCGACGTCTACGAGCAGAGCACCGACTTCGTTTCGTTCGTCGCTGCCGTCAACCACCTGCACCAGCGCATCACGAGCGAGAACGATGGCCGGCCGCCCTTCTTCGAGCTCGTGTGGCGGAGCCCCGCAGTGCTCACCATCAGCTATCGCAGCGACCGAGGCCTGATCGGGGTCGCCCGAGGACTCATCCTCGGTTACGCGGACTACTTCGGGGAAGAGGTCGAGGTCGACCAGGCGAGCGAGACCCGACTCGATCTCTACTTCGCCGAACCACCCACGAACGGCGAGTTCGTCCCGAGCGCGGAGCCCGAGCCGTGAGATTGAGCCACCGGCCCCAACTCCTGTCGCCTTGCGACGAGGATCGAAATCGTGTCGTGGCGCTTCACCGGCACGGTCTGCTCGACCCCACGCCCGCGCCTGCTCTCGATGCCCTGACCCGACTCGGTGCCAACCTCTTCGAGGTTCAGCTTTGTCGGGTCACCCTGGTGGACCAGAACGAGGTCATCTGTCGTTCGGCCGGCGGACCCCTGGTCACATCGCTTCGTTGGCCGCGTTTCGGCGCTCTGTGCAGCCATGCCCTCGGCCGAGAGTTGACCTTCGTACCCACCGCCAACCTGATGGAGGAGGCGCACGTCGGAGGCACCTTCGCCCGTATGGGTTTCTACGCTGCGGCCGTGATTCGCGATCCGGCGGGAGTGCCAGTTGGAACCCTGCACGTGGCCGATGAGGAGGCGCAGACGCTGTCGGTTCAGCGCCGCCATGCCCTGATGGACCTCGCCCGAATGTGCGAAGAGCACCTCTTTGCGGCACCCGAGCCGACCGGGCTCATGCCTGCCTACGCCTGGATGCGCGACCCCACGACGGGCTGCGTCTCGACCTACCAGCTCAACGAGGAGCTGCTGAAGGTCGCCATCACGCGTGTCCCTCGCGTAGCGCGGGTGAACCTGGAGAATCTCCACCAGGTCGAGATCCGCCACGGTCACGAGGGCGTCGCGCGCGTTCTCTCGATCACAGCTGCGCGCCTGGCCGAGACGCTCGGCCCCGACACCATGATCGCGCGGACCCGATGGGATGCCTTTGCGTTCATCGTGCCGCCGCAATGGCGGGACGAGGACGAGCCGATTGCCGCTCAGCTGGCCTTCTTGGCCCAACATCTCACCCACACCATCGACCTCGGCGCGTCGCGCTTCGCCCCGCGCGTCATGCTGGGCGCGAGTTCTCCCGCTGAGCCGGATCCCGACCCTGAGCGCACCATGCTCGACGTCAATCGGATCACCACCCAGGGGCGCGCCGACAACGAGGCCA
>JAUHZF010000055.1 GCA_030426145.1 Polyangia bacterium | reverse complement strand
ACGAGCCCGAGAACGAGCCCGAGAACGAGCCCGAGAACGAGCCCGAGAACGAGCCCGAGAACGAGCCCGAGAACGAGAACGAGAACGAGAACGAGCCCGAGAGCGAGAACGAGAACGAGCGCGAGAACCTACCGAACCAGTCGCAACTGGCGGGGTCCGCGCTCTCCGACGGGCACGGGGTACTCCCCCGAAAAACACGCGTGGCAGTAGGCGTCGCGAACCACCGGTAGGCGGGGCTTGTCGTCATCGGCGACGGGTCGGGCCTCGGAGGCGGCCTTCTCCGCTTGGTGCACGACGTCGATGAGGCCGTCGAGCGAGAGGTAGCCGAGGGAGTCGGCTCGCAAGTAGCGCCGGATCTCGTCGACGCTGTGGCTCGATGCGATGAGCTCACTTCGCGTCGGGGTGTCGATACCGTAGAAGCACGGCCACTTGGTGGGAGGGCTGGAGATCCTGACGTGGACCTCGCGCGCTCCCGCCGCGCGCAGCATGCCCACCAGCTTGCGGCTCGTCGTGCCGCGTACGATGGAGTCGTCGACCACGATCACCCGCTTGTCGCGCAGCGCCATGGCGTTGGGGTTGAGCTTGAGGCGTACCCCGAAGTGGCGAATCGACTGGGTGGGCTCGATGAAGGTCCGGCCCACGTAGTGGCTTCGGATCAGACCCATCTCGAAGGGGAGCCCCGCCGCGTGAGCGAGGCCGATGGCCGCCGGAACCCCCGAGTCGGGCACCGGGATCACCACCGTGTCGTCGGCGCTCGCGCCCTCCACGGGATGCTCTTCGACCAAACGCGCGCCACATCCTTTGCGCACGCCATAGACGCCCACGCCTTCGAGCACCGCGTCGGGGCGTGCGAAGTAGACGTACTCGAAGAGGCACATGCGGCGCGGCTTCTCGTCGAAGGGACGGCTGCTGCGAAAGCCCTCGTCGTCGATGACGAGCATCTCCCCCGGCTCGATGTCTCTCAGCCGCTCGGCGCCGATGAGGTCGAAGCTGGAGGGTTCGCTGGAGATGACGTAGGCGCGCCGCTGAGGGGCGCCTGCATTGTCACTGGGCGCCATCACGCCGAGGCACAGGGGCCGGATCCCCATCGGATCGCGCACCGCGATGAGGCGTTCTTCGTCCATGATGACGAGCGAGTAGGCTCCCTCGACCTGCCGGAGCGCGTCCACGATACGATCTTCGAGGGTGGCCTCCTGGCTGTGCGCGATGAGGTGAACGATGGCCTCGGTGTCGCCCGCGGTCTGGAAGATGGCCCCGCGCGACTCGAGGTATTTGCGCAGCTCGTCGTGGTTGGTCAGGTTGCCGTTGTGCGCCACCGCGAGCTGGCCGTGCTGGTAGCGCATGTCGAGGGGCTGGGCGTTGATGAGCCCCGAGCCACCCGCGGTCGAGTAGCGGACGTGACCGATGGCGCGGTCGCCCGTGAGCCGGTCGATGTCGGAGGCCGACACGCCGGCGCCCACATGACCGTTGGAGCGGTGCGCCTTGTGTTTGCCGTCACTGACCGTGACGATGCCGGCCGACTCTTGGCCCCGGTGCTGCAGCGCGTGCAGCCCGAGGTAGGTGATGTTGGCCGCCTCGGGGTGGCCGAAGACGCCGAATACGCCGCACATGAGCCCCTCCGTAGCAGAGCTAGCTCGCGGAGCAACCCCGCGAGATCAGCGGCGCTGCTGCTGTTGCGGGCGCGCGCTGCCCTTTTGGAACATGTTCCGTAGCTCGTCGATGTCGTTGGACGCCGCGAGCGCGTCCTCCCCGGCGATGAGGCCCTGGGTGTAGAGCTCGAAGAGCGACTGGTTGAGGGTCTGCATGCCGCTGCCCTGCTGACCCATCTGCATCTGCGAATAAATCTGGTGCAGCTTGTCCTCGCGGATGAGGTTCCGGATGGCGGCGTTGGGCACCATGACCTCCATCGCCATCACCCGCCCTGGCCCCTTGGCATTGGGCAGGAGAACCTGGCTCACGACCGCCATCAGCGTGAAAGAGAGCTGAGCCCTCACCTGGGACTGCTGGTGGGGCGGAAAGACGTCGATGACGCGGTTGATGGCCTGCACCGCCGAGTTGGTGTGCAGGGTCCCGAACACGAGGTGGCCGGTCTCTGCGGTTGTGAGCGCCGCCTCGATGGTCTCGAGGTCACGCATCTCGCCGAGCAGCACCACGTCGGGGTCTTGGCGGAGCACGTACTTGAGCGCGTGGGTGAAGGTCTTGGTGTCGGCCCCCACCTCGCGCTGGTTCACGAGCGAGCGTTTGTGCATGTGCACGAACTCGATCGGATCCTCGATCGTCATGATGTGTGCGCGCTGCTCGTTGTTGATCTTGTCGATCATCGCCGCGAGCGTGGTCGACTTACCCGAGCCGGTGGCGCCCGTGACGAGCACCAGTCCACGGCTCCGGTTGCAGATGTCCTGCAGCACCGGCGGCAGACCGAGCTCCTCGAAGGTCATGATCTGCATGGGGATGAAGCGGAAGACCGCCCCCACGCAACCGCGCTGCACGAAGAGGTTGCCACGGAAGCGGGCCACCTTCGGGATGCCGAACGAGAAGTCGAGCTCGTTGTTCTTCTCGAACTGGATCTTCTGCTCCTCGCCGAGCCGCTCGTAGGCGAGCGCTTTGGCCTGCGGGGGCGTGAGCTTGGGCAGCTTGAGCGGGATGATGTGCCCGTCGATGCGAAGCAGCGGCGCCTGGCCGACCGAGATGTGGAGATCGCTCGCCCCCTTCTCGACCATCACCTTGAGCAGCTGCTGCAGACTGAACGGTGGTCGCCCAGCTTGCTGAGGGTTTTGCCCGTCGTATGCGGTGGCCACTGGCTTCTCCTTGAATGGGGGTGGGGCCGCGAGGACCTCGAGGGGTGGACGAGACAGAACGCTCGACGTCGATTCAGTCACCCATGGTGACGCGCATGACCTCCTCGGGGGTGGTCATGCCTTCCATGATCTTCCCGATCCCCGCCATACGCAGGGTCTTCATGCCCCCCTTGATCGCGGCCGCCTTGAGCTCGGCCGTCGAAGCGCCCTGGAGCACCATCTCCTTCAGGTCCTCGTCGAAACGCATGACCTCGTAGAGCGCGACGCGCCCCTTGTACCCGGAGCCGTTGCAGGTCCGGCAGCCCTGACCCTTCATCGGGTTGCCGGCCGCGAGCACGTCGGGGGAGATGCGAAGGTCGTCGATGACCGATTGGTCGAGCTGGGTCGGCGCCTTGCAGTCCTTGCAGATGCGGCGCGCGAGACGCTGGGCCAAGACCAGGTTGACGCTGGCCGTGATGAGGAAGGGCTCGACGCCCATGTTGAGCATGCGCGAGATGGTGGCCGGCGCATCGTTGGTGTGCAGCGTCGAGAGCACGAGGTGGCCCGTGAGCGCCGCCTTGACCGCGATCTCGGCCGTCTCGAAGTCGCGGATCTCGCCGACCATGATGATGTCGGGGTCCTGACGCAGGAAGGAGCGCAGGGCCATGGCGAAGTTGAGGCCGATCTCGTCGTGCATCTGCACCTGGTTGATGCCAGGCACGGTGAACTCGACGGGATCCTCCGCCGTGGAGATGTTGGTCGACTCCTTGTTGAGCTCGCTCAGCGCCGAGTACAGGGTGGTCGTCTTGCCCGACCCCGTCGGCCCCGTGACCAGCACCATGCCCCACGGCTGGTTGATGGCCCACTGAAAGTCCTGCAGCGGGCGCTCGTCGAAGCCGAGCTTGGTCATGTCGAGCTGCAGGTTCGACTTGTCGAGGAGACGGAGGACGATCTTCTCGCCGAAGTTGCAGGGCAGGACCGAGACGCGGAAGTCCATCTCGCGCCCCTTGCCGAGCTTGAGCTTGATGCGGCCGTCCTGAGGGAGCCGCCGCTCGGCGATGTCGAGCTGGCTCATGATCTTGAGGCGCGACACCAGCGGGCTCTTGAGCTTGAGGGGCGGCGTCATCTCCGGGATGAGCACGCCATCGATGCGGTAGCGAACGCGGAGTCGCCGCTCATAGGGCTCGATGTGGATGTCGCTCGCGCCCTTGGAGATGGCGTTGAGCAGAATCGCGTTCACGAGGCGGACGACGGGGGCACCCTCGGACTCTTCGGCGAGCTCGTGGATGTTGAGGTCGTCGTCCTCCATGACGAAGTCGACCTCTTCGTCGTCGAACTCCGCGAGCATCTGCTCGTAGGACTCGGGCGCGTCGTAGACTCGCTCGATGGCCTCGAGGATCGCCGTCTCCGATGCGACCACGACGTCGACGTTGAAACCGGTGAGGAACTTGATGTCGTCGATGGCGTTGAGGTTGGTCGGGTCGGCCATGGCGACCGTCACCGACGAACCCGCCCTCGAGATGGGCACGATGTTGTGTCGCTCGCAGACGTCGCGACTCACCAGCTTCGCCAGCTCGGGATCGATCTCGACCGCGGTCAGGTCGATGGCCGGAACCCGGTACTGCGACGACAGGAAGTTCGTGATCTCGTTGTCCGAGATGAATCCGAGCTTCGCCAGCGCGTAGCCTAGCTTCGAGCCGGAGCGTCGCTGCTCCTCCTGGGCTTGTCGAAGTTGCTGAAGGCTGATCAGCTTTTCGCGGACCAGCAGCTCACCGAGGCGTTGCGTAGACATGAAAGCTCAGCTCTAGCGTTCGTCATGGTCCGTCCCCGAACGTATGAAGTCAAGGGCGCCTTGGGGCTATGATGTCCGGGTGTTCGGCCTCTTCGATCGGCTCGGGATAGGCAACGGCAAGCGGCGCGAAGCCAAAGCCCGCAAGCTCGAGCTCGCCGGTGACCTCGACGGCGCGGCTGCGCTCTACGTCGACGCCGAGCGTCCCGACGAGGCTGCGCGGGTGCTGTTGCTGCGCGCGGACGCGGAGGCCGATCCCGAGCGGCGCATGGTGATCTGCGCCCAGGCGGCGCGGGTGGGAGAAGGTACGGAAGTGGGCTCCGAGGCCCGCCGGCGCAAAGCGCGCCTGAGCTTCGACCTGGTGCGGAGCACCGCGGGCGGCGCCATGCACGGCGAGCTGAGCCGCGTCGGCGCCGAGCTCGAGGAGGTCGGAGAGTGGCAGACCGCGGCCGAAGCTTATGCCCTCGCGGGCGACCAGGAAGCGGAGATCCGAGTCCTGAAAGAGGCAGGCGACATCGACCGCCTCGAAGAACGCCTCCGCGAAGGCACCGAGAAAGCGCGGAAGGAGCGTGACCGCGAACACCTCCTGCGAAACCTCCGGGACATGGACGCCATCGCCGAGCGACGCCGCGCCCTCGCGGCTGCGGAGGCCTGGCTCGAGCGGGCCGACGACGAGCAGGTCGAGCTCGAGGTCGATCGGATCCGAAGTCGGCTGCTGGCCGGGCCCGACCTCACGTTGGAGGTCTGGGGCGTGCGCCAACGCTTCGTACTCGGCAGTGAGCTCACCATCGGCCGGGCTCATGCCGACATCGTGGTGCCCTCGAGCGCGATCAGCCGGCAGCACCTGCGGCTCTACCGCGAAGATGGTGTGGTCATGGTGGAGGACATCGGCACCCGCAACGGCACCATGCTCGCCGGCGCCAAGATCACCGGCGGTCTACCCATCGGCGAAGGCCTATCGCTCGACCTCGCGGGTCGGGTGCCCTGTCGCATCGAGCCGCTGTCGCTGAGGCGGGCTGGCGGCGGCAGCCCCGAGAGCAAACGGCGCGGCGGCGTCGACACCGCCGTGCTGCTGGAGATCGGCGGGGCCTCGTACGTGTGTCCGCTCGGACCGCTCGTGGTGGGCGAATGGCGCATCACCGACGCCCACGACGGCGACACACGGTTCGTGGTCTTGCGCACGCCCAAGGGTGGTCAGCCACCCATCATGGGCAGCTACCGCCTCGCCCACGAGATCGAGCTCTGCCTCGGCGACGAGCTCCACGAAGAGCGTGGGGGCGACGTCGTGCTCGGTGTTCCGCGCGACGGCCAAGCCATGGCCCCTGCCCCACTGCGGAGTCATCCCGGGGGTGGTTGGTGAGCTTCTGGAAGCGCTGGTTCTCGAGCGACGAGGCAGACGACGACCCCAAAGCCCGACCGGAGAAGGAAACCGCGCCGGAGCCGGCTGCGGTGGGTCAAGTGAATCCCCCCGCGCCGCAACCGCCGTCGCGGCGCCCGAAGCCGGCCGCAGCGGTCGACGACGCCACCAAGGCGCGGACCGAACGCCTGGCCCGCATGCGCCGCGCTGGTCGCGAAGGCGGCTACACGGTGGCTCAGGCGATCCGCGCCCTCCGCGACCACGCCGGACGCGCCGAGCAGACACCCCTGCTCCAGGCCGCCGTGGAGGGGCTCTCGATGCAAGCCGACGGCGACCTCGACCCCCTCCGCGTCGCCTGCGCCACGCTGCTCGATGAGCGCGGACAGCGCAGCCGCGCCCTGGCCCTCGTCACGCCCGTGCGCAGCATCGCCGGCATGATGCTCGCGGCGGAGCTCTTCGCCGCCGAGGGCAAGCTCGCCCGCGCGGTGGGCATGCTCGAGCGCGTGCTGGCGCGGGACATCGACACGCCGGGGGCCCGGGAGCGCCACGAACGGTACCGAAGCCAACTGGGCGGCGCTGCGGCACGCACGACGCGCCACGACGACCAAGCCACGGTGGTCGCCCCTTCGCTCGAACGGGAGACGCCCTTTCGTTTGCTCCGCGAGGTGGCGCGAGGAGGCTCGGGAACGGTCTACCTGGCCGAGGACGAGCTGCTCGGCCGACGTGTCGCCTACAAGGTCTACCATCAGCACCGAGACGAGCAGGCCCAGCTCGAACGCGAGGCGCGGGTGTCGGTACGCATGCGGGGGCCGGGGGTGGTTCGCGTCTTCGATGCCGACCCCGTGCAGGGCTGGATCGCGATGGAGTGGGCCACCGGAGGGAGCCTGCGCGACCGGCTGAAGACCGGCCGTGTGGCCGAGCTCACCCCGATCCGAGCCTGGCTCGGCGACATCGTGGCCGCGCTCACGCGGGTGCACGACGAGGGGCTGGTTCACGGCGACCTCAAACCCGCGAACGTTCTCTTCTGCGACGCCGATCGCCCCATTCTCACCGACTTCGGCGCCTGCCACGCGGCCGGCGAGGCCCAGCTCGCGGGCACGCCCGGCTACATGTCACCCGAGCGCCTCGACGGTGCCCCCGTCGACCCGCGCGACGACGTCTACGGTTTCGGCCGTATTCTCGAAGACATCCTCGGAGCCCGCGACGACGCCGGCCTCGAAGCGAACGACGAGACGCAGGCCATCGCCAAGCTCGCCCTGCAGTGCCTGGCCCCGGCCGACGAACGCCCCCCGAGCGCGCACGCGCTCATCGGGCTCTTCGAGAGCGACTGACCGTCCTGGGTTCGAGGTTCGAGGTTCGAGGTTCGAGGTTCGAGGTTCGAGGTTCGAGGTTCGAGGTTCGAGGTTCGAGGTTCGAGGTTCGAGGTTCGAGGTTCTCCGAGATCGAGAACGAGCCCGAGATCGAGAACGAGCCCGAGATCGAGAACTAGAACGAGAACGAGATCGCCCAGACGTGGACGAGATCAGCGGCGTACGGGGACGATGCCGGCGACCGACTCGGGCATGCAGATGCCCAGGGTGCAGAGCATCAGATCGAAGTCGGGCTGTGCACAGCTGGTCTGTGCGGCGCAGTGGTCGTCGAACGCGCAGAGGCGGTAGCACGAGCTGCCCTCACCAACGGTCTCGGTGAACGCGAGACAACTCCAGGCGCTGGTGAGCCAGCGGGTCTGCGGGAGGTTCTCATCGAAGAGACAGCGGTCGCGCCGCAGCTTCGGGTCGAAGACGAAGGCGGGGCAGCTACCCTCTTCTGCGCCGACCTTCGCATAGTGGTTGCGCGTGGTGGTGAAGAGGTAGGCGTAGTCGCACGGCTGACTGCGGCCGCTCGCGCGTTCGACGCGGGTCTTCAGGTACTCGTCCTGTTCCGCGATCCGACGGATCGTGCGAAGCATGGTGAGCATCTTGAGGTTGCCCTCTTCTTCCTTGGCCGCCGCGTCGAGGCCCTCGAGGATGAGCTGCTTGCGCGCTACGCCCGAGGCGTCGACGGCGTCGGGGCGGTACCCGATGCGAAGGTAGCGGCGGGGCGTGCGCTTGTTGCACTCGTCGAGGTTGCGCCACAGCTGTTCGTCGACGAGCACGGGCCGATCCGTGTCTGGCACCTTGCATGCCCCCACGCTGCCGGGCGGGGCCTTGCCGCTCGCGCGGTCGCTGGGCTGTCCCGGTCCCTCGTCGTAGAAAACCGTGCGCGGGCAGCCCGCAAGCGACAGCAGTCCCGTCGCCATGAGGACCGTCGCCAGGCCGCCACGCAAACGCCGTCCGGCGCGGCGTGCCGCCGTTGAAGCTGTCGAGCGCTCTTCCACGGAGTGAATTGTCGCGCGCGGTTTCATCGGGGGCAAACTTCCGCGCGGGACGGACACTTTCACCTGCTCGCCCGCAGGGCGTCGCCAAAGGGGTAGCGGTCGCGCAACAGGCCCCCTGCCCCCCGCGCGC
This sequence comes from Polyangia bacterium, assembly GCA_030426145.1. Taxonomy (GTDB): domain Bacteria; phylum Myxococcota_A; class Polyangia; order Polyangiales; family Polyangiaceae; genus JAPYTK01. The sequence continues at coordinate 25,676 of JAUHZF010000055.1, read as the reverse complement.
GGCGGACGAGGAGGTCGGCGATCCGGAGCACGAAGTCGCCGAAGCGCTCTTCGCCGAGCTCGGCCGGGTCGAGGCGCGGGGTCGGATCGGCCGCCTCGAGCACCACGTCACCTTGGGGGCCGACGGCAAAGGTCGTCGCGCAGAGGTCGAGCCCGAGGGCCTGCCGCAGCGCCTGCGCGGCCTGGGTGAGCGCGGGAACTGCCGCGAGCTCGCCCGGCGCGAGCACCGCGACGTGCTCGGCGACGCAAACGCACGTCACGCGCCGCACCGAGGTGGGCGGTCGCAGGAGGATGGCTCCCTCGCGGCCCACGCGCTCGTAGGCGTCCCAGAGCCCTTGAAGGTCGTGCACGGCCTCCCCCTCACCGGTGCCGGGTCGGACCGGTCGCAGCGCCGCCGGCGTTCCCACGTAGTCGAGGTACGACTGCCAAGGCATGGGAAACGGCAGGTGCGCGAGGGTGCCTTCGGGGAGGTCCTCGGGGTACTGCTGCTGGGGCAGCAACACGGCACGGGGCACCGCGAGGCCCAAATGACGCGCGACCGAGAGCGCGAAGAACGCGTCGTCCTGTGCAGGCGAGAACGGGTCGTTGACCACCGCGCAACCGTCGAGCGCGAGGGCTCTCAGGTACCGACGGTAGGACGACACCCGACCGCTGGTCCGGTCGAGGATGGCGTCGTAGCGACGGATCATCCCATCGTAGAGGGCTTCGAGTGCGACGGGCTCCACCTCGAGATCCGCCGATCCGGAGAGCCGTTCGATCAGCGCAGCCGTCAGCTGGGGTTCGGCCCCAGCGAGCAGGCCTATGCGCTTTGTGGTCATCCGAAGATCCGACGTAGCCGCGCACCAGGATGACCAGGTGCGCGCGGTGAGAGATGTTGGCGGGGTAGACGGGACTCGAACCCGCGGCCTCCGGCGTGACAGGCCGGCGTTATAACCAACTTAACTACTACCCCAAGTTTTCAAGAGCTCTGGATCAGAGCCGCTCAGTAGGCGGGACGGGATTCGAACCTGCGACCACCGGCTTGTAAGGCCGACGCTCTACCACTGAGCTACCCGCCTGGCGGGAACGCGTACATTATTCACCAAAGTCAGGACGTCAAGAGGTTTGCGACACCCAAGTGCATGACCGTTTCGCGACGTGGCCATCGCTTCTCGCGGCGCGGCATTGGGGCTAAGACAGAAGCGGGTTTCGTGGCTGGGATATCGATCAGATTTTGGGGCGTTCGCGGGAGCATTCCCTGCCCCACGCCACGACACGTCGGCTTCGGCGGCAACACCAGCTGTATCGAGGTGCAGGCCGCCGGTCAGACGCTCATCCTCGACGCCGGCACCGGGCTACGTGAGCTCGGTCAAACCCTGCTCGAGCGCGGCGTGGCCCAAGCCACCCTCCTGCTGACGCACACCCACTGGGATCACATCTGTGGTTTCCCCTTCTTCCTCCCCGCCTATCGCCCCAGCTTCGAGCTCAACGTCATGGCGGGGCACCTCGTGGGCGAGGTCGGCGTGCAGCAGGTGCTCGAGGGACAAATGGCGCAGCCCATGTTTCCCGTTCCGCTCGACAACTTGCAGGCGAAGATGACCTTCGAGGACTTCAAAGCTGGCGACGCCTTCGACATCGGCGGTCTGCGCGTGCGCACGGCGGGACTCAACCACCCCAACGGGGCCACCGGCTATCGCCTCGAAGTCGACGGCGCGAGCCTCTGCTACGTGACCGACACCGAGCACGTAGCCGGCACGCGCGACGAAGCCATCCTGGGGCTCATCGATGGGGCCGACCTCGTCGTCTACGACTCGACCTACACCGACGAGGAGTTCGAAGCCCACGTCGGCTGGGGGCACTCGACGTGGGAGGAGGGCGTGCGCTTGTGCCGCGAGGCAGGGGTGAAGCGGCTCGCCATCTTCCACCACGACCCCGACCACGAAGACGCCTTCATGAAGGACGTGGAGCGCAAGGCCCACGACACCTGGGACGGCGCAACCGTCGCCCGCGAAGGCGACGTGGTGAACCTTCCCGGTACGGATCAGGCGTCGTCGAGCGCTGCCGGCACGTCCAAGCCGTAGACGCCGCGCGCCGCGAGGGCACCGGCAAGGGTTCCCGTCACGATCACCGCAACCGCGACGAGCACGCTCTCATGGTTCCAGCCCAGCTCGGGCCGAAAGCCGATCTGCGCCTCGAACCACGTCCCGCCGATCCACACCAGGGCGTGGCCCAGCGCCAGGCCGAGCGTGGCGCCGACGGCACAAATCCAAGCCGTCTCGGCCAGCACCAAGCCGTAGACGAACCGGCGTCCAGCGCCGATGGCCCGCAGCAACGCGAGCTCCCGACGTCGTGACCGCGCCGCTTGATGCTGCGACACCGCGACCCCGAGGAGCGCCACCAAGAGGCTCAGGCCCGCGAGACCGAGGACCAGACGATCGACGCGCCCCATCACCCGTCGAAGGCGGCCCAACTCGACCTCCGCCTCGGCCACCGTCAGGTCCTGGCGCCCCCGCAGGGCGCCCGTGAGAAGGGCGTGGTGCATCCCCGCTTTGGGCACGAGCCACACCGCGGTCAGGCTCTCCCCTTCGCGTGCCACCACCGCGCGATGGTCGGGCACCCCGTAGAAGGCCTCGAGGCCGATGAACAGGGCGCGGTCGACCGCGCCCCCGGTGGGCGCGAGCACGCCGACCACGAGCCACAGCTCGGGCTCGGCGTGGGCCGCCTCTTCGCGCCCGTGGCCGAGCTCGACGCGGTCGTCGGGCCGCAGGTCGAGCGCGCGCGCGACCGCTGCCCCCACCACGACCTCTCGTGCCGCTGGCGCGAAGACGCGGCCTTCGCGCAGGCTCGCCCACGTTCCATCCGTCACCGACGGCTCGGTCGCCACCACGGGGTAGCCGTGAAAGGCGTCGCCTCGCGCCACCGGAAGCGCGACACGCGTCGATGGGTGGGCGCGCAGCTCCGCCAGCACGGTGCGTGGGATCCGGCCGGCCGGCTCGTCGACGAAGAGCAGCTCACTCAACACCATCTGCAGCGGCGAGCCCGGTGCTCCCACGACCAGCGGGGCGACGGCGCGCGCCGTGCGCTGCTCGAGGTCGGCCCGCAGCACCAAGAGGGCCACGACGAGCCCGGTGCCGAGCGCGACGCCCAGGGCCAGGGCGAGGCCTTCGCGCCTCCGACGCCGAAGGGCACGCCGCACGAGCCCGTAGAGGGTCACGTCGGCTCCCAACGAAAGAGGTCGGCCGCATCGTCGCGCTCGTCGAAGCGGGCCTGCACGGCAGGGTCGTGGCTCACCAGCACCAGCGTGGCGCCCTCGGCCAGCGAGAACAGCGCGTCGAGCACCTGATCTCGCCGTACGGGGTCCAAACTGGCCGTCGGCTCGTCGGCGAGCAGCAAACCCGGCCGAGCCGCGAGGGCACGCGCCACCGCCACCCGTTGCCGCTCCCCGCGGCTGAGCTGGGTGACGCTTCGCGACCCGTCGAGGCCGAGGCGTTCGAGGAGCTCCGTGGCTCGACGCCGCGCCACCGCCGGGGCTTGTCCGGCCAAGCTCGACGGTAGGGCCACGTTCTCCTGCGCCGACAGTCCGGGCAGGAGGTTGAAGTCCTGAAACACGTAGCCGACCGACCGCGCCCGAAAGGCGTCGCGGTCTCCTTCGCCGAGCGCCGACACGCAAACATCACCGACCTCGACGCGCCCACGCTCCGGAGCGAGCAGCCCCGACAAGAGATGAAGCGCGGTCGTCTTGCCGCTGCCGCTCTCACCGGCGAGGCAGCGCCGCGCGCCGGCCGGCACGTTCCACCGGTCGACGAAGAGGCGCCGCGAGCCGCGGACGACCTCGGCTCCCTCGACCCGCACTCGCATCTACTTCATGTCGTCGAGCACGTGCAGCGCCTCGTCGAGCCAGGGATCGCGAGCCAGCGACTTCTGCCACTCGGCCAGCCGCTTGCTCACCTCACCCTGGGGCTTGGTCTTGCCCACGAGGGTGACCACGAAGCGTTCGGCCGAGTCGTCGATCTTGGGGTCGAGGGACTCGAGCTTCGCCTTGTCGGCCTTCTCCTGTGCCTCGAAGGCGCTGCGCTCGAGCGGCACCAAGGTGCGCTCGCGTCGCTGCTTGAGGAACCCAGTCCGCGCTGCCACCGTCTTCAGCTGAGGGTCGGCCACGACGCGTTGTTTGCTCGAGGCCGCCAGTGACTTGGTGTCCCAGCTGTGGGTCCAGCGATCGAAGGCGAGACCATCGGTCCGGCTCCACGGAATGGAGTGGTCGAGGAAGCGCTCTCCCGACTCCACGTGGGCCGCGGGGTCGGGCAGCGTGACGTCGGGCACGACGCCCCGCCACTGCGTCGAGTCGCCGGTGACACGGAAGTACTCCTGGATGGTGAGCTTGAGCACGCCGAGCGAGCCGTTGACCGGAGCCGTCTTGAAGCGGTTGAGGTCGACGAGCATCTGCACCGTGCCCTTGCCGTGGGTGGGTCCGGTTCCGACGATGACCCCGCGCTCGTAGTCCTGGAGGGCACCGGCGAGGATCTCCGAGGCCGAGGCGCTGAAGCGATCGACCATGACCACGAGCTCTCCGTTGAAGGCGACCTTCTTGTCGTCGTCGCGCAGCACCTGCTTGTCGCCGTCGCTGCGACGCGTCTGCACGACGGGCCCCTCGGGGATGAAGAGGGCCGTGATGTCGCGAGCATGCTCGAGGTAGCCGCCGCCGTTGCCGCGCAGATCGAGCACGACCTTGCCGACCTTCTGCTTGTTGAGAGCCTCGAGGATGTCAGCCACGTCTCCGGTGGCATTGCGCTGATCGCCGGATGAATCGTCGGCCGGCCCGTAGAAGCTCGGCAGGTAGACGTAGCCGACCGCCGGACCCTTGGTCGGCTTGAGCACCGCCCCGCGGGCATAGGCGGCCTCGACCGAGACCACGTCACGGGTGATGGAGATGACCTTCACCGAGTCGTCCGGCTTCTTCACGGTGAGGGTCACCACCGTGCCCTTCTTGCCGCGGATCATCTGCACGACCTTGTCGATGGGCATGTCGGCCACGTCGACCGCTTCTTTGCCCTTCTGCGCGACGTTCATGATGAGGTCGCCTGCTTCGAGGTCGCCCTGACGCCAGCTCGCGCCGCCAGGCACCACCTCGCGGACGCGGATGTAGTGGTCGTCCTCCGACAGCACGGCGCCGATCCCCTCGAGGGAGCCGGTCATCTGAATGTCGAAGTTCTCCTTGTCGGCGGGCGCGAGGTAACGCGTATGGGGGTCGTAGACGCTGGTGATGGCGTTGATGAAGCGCTCGGCCGGGTCGAGGGGACTGAGCGTGGACAGGCGCTTGAAGCGCCCCGCGAAGGTGCTGGCCAGCTCCTCTCGTACCTTCTTTTCGCGGTCCTCGAACTTCTCCGGGTACTTCGCGAGCGCCTTGTCGATGGCGGCCACCGACTCCGGGGTCTCGCCCGGACCGAGGTTGACCTCGTCTTCGGTGGGCGCCTTGCCCTTGGCCTTGGCCTCGAGGAGCGCCTTGCGGATCTCCCCCATCCGCGAGATCCGCTCCAGCGCCTGGAGCTTGAGGATCTTGCGCCACCGCTCGCGAAGCTCGGCCTCGCTCGTGAGGTAGCTGCGCTTGTCCACGTCGGTCTCCAGGCTCTCCTTCTTGGTGAAGTCGAAGGGCTTGGTGAGAATGTCGGCCACCAGCGCGGCGACCACCTGGCGGCGGTCGACGAGGAGCTTGGCGCCCTTGCGCGCGAGCACCAGGTCGCCGCTCTTCATCTGGTCGTCCATGCGCTCCCGGTAGTTGCCGAGCTGCTCGACATGGCTCGCGAGGAAGAGCACCTTCCCGCCGTCCAGCGTCTCGAGGTAGGCCTTGAAAGCCTCCGTCGAGAGGATGTCGTCCATGGGGAGCTGGCGCAGGTGCTGATTGGGCAGGAGCGAAGCCAGCGCCTGGGCGAGGTTGGCCTCGCGCGCATCGGCCGGCATGTCGGCCAGCGAGGGGACCTCGGGCTCGGGCGTGACCGGTTCGGCCGGGGCGGTGGTAGCGACCGAAGCGCTGCCCCCAATGGTTTGACCTTGGCTCTGGGAGCAGGCCAGCGGCGCGCTGACGAGCAGACCGAGCAGGAGCGAGGTGAAGGGCCTCTTGAGGTACGAACGACTCACGCCGACACCTTAGCGTGCTCGGCCTCCCACGCCTCGCCCCGCCCGTGCTTTTTTAGGGGGGCTACTCGTAGACCACGAGGAAGCTGGTCATCCGAATGTTGCCGGCGTCGTCGGGGATGCTGCCGCCCGCGTAGAGCCCCTGATACGAAACCGTCGCCGTGGCGCCCGCCGTGGTGAGCGACGTGACGTCTTCGACCCAGGGCTCGACGTGCTGTCCCGGGCACCAGCCGCCACGCCCGAACCACCAGGTGCCGCCCTGATTGGGCACCGCCCCATGCCCCACCTGCTCGACGCAGCCCTCGTTGCTCTGGGCTTCGGGGTGCGTGCGGGTGAAGGTCTGGCCTCCGATGGTGAAGGCGTGTTGGTGGTCGCAGAACTCGGCGCAATTGTTGTTGTTGCCGCCGTGGCCCGTGATGATGGCCCAGAGTTCGACGCGCTGCGCTCCAGCGGCGATGGGGACGTCGATCGGGTCACGACCGTCGTTGTAGCTGCTGTTGAAGTCTCCGCCGCCGAAGAGCGGTGTTGCCGAGGTGGGGCGCATGCCCTTGCCGCGGTTGCTCAGGCGAAAGTCCATCACCGTGCGATAGGCCTGCTGGTTCCAGGAGGGGCTGATCTCGTAGCGAATGGTCCGCATGCCTCCGTCCTGGAGGAAGGCGAGCATGGGCGTGGCGTCGACGACGTAGCGGCCCTGCCGGTGGTACGTCGAGATGAAGCGAGCCATCTCTATCCAGCCCTGGCTGGCCTCGTCCCACAGCCGGATGTGGGCGAGGTAGTCCCACTCGCCGCAGTTGCCGAACTCGCCTCCCTCGGCGTCGGGGCAGTCCATCGTCAGATCGATCTCGAGGGTATCGAAGGCCTGCATCTCCGCCGCGCTGGGGAAGCTGGCCTCGGTCTCCACCTCGTACTTGAGCACGACGTTGTCGAACGGCCGCACGATGGTCACGTCTTCGGCGGCGAGGCGCGCGTCTCGTTCAGCCTCGAAGTTGAAATGCACCGCCTCGTAGGCGGCGTTGGCCACGTTCGCTTCCCATGGCCACATGCCCTGGGCCTGGAGCTGCGAGCGGAAGCGGTTCACGTCGGCGAGGCTACCGATGGTGCGAATGCGCTGGTGCCGGTCGATCGCGAAGCCCCCGCGCCCCATGCCCATGGCCACCTCACCCACCCAACCAGGGAGGTCGCCAGCAAAGGGCGCCACCACGTGCAGGCGGCGCTCCCACCAAGAGCGGGTACCTTCGTCGAAGGCGGCCAGAGCCTCGTCGATGCCGGCTTGGGCCGCTGCCAGCTCCGTTCCGACGTTGTCGGCGGTGGCGTTGGCGATGAAGAAGTAGTGAACGTTGCCAGGTGATTGGTAGACGAGCTGATCGATGTCCGAGCCGAAGACCGGGGCCGGGTTGAGCTGCGATTTCACGAGCACGCTCGGTACGAAGATGTAGGTATCGCAGCCCGAAAAGTTCTCCTCGAAGCTCCAGCTGGTCCCGTCGGTGAGCGGAAGCTCGAACGGGGTGGCCAAGAGGTTGCGGCGCGGCCCCGTGAATCCCTGGGTCTCCATGGGCACCGACGGGAGCTGGAGCGCCTCACAGAAGGGATCGGCCATGACCCCTCCTCCGCCGGCCCCGCCGACGGCGGACGTCGAGGTGGTCGCGCCGCCACTTCCCTCCTCGTCATCGGTATCCCCCCCGGTCGACGTGCAGGCGCCCGCGATGAGGATCGCGACCGCGCCCATGAATCCAAGCCCGCGCATGATCGAAAACCTTAGCAAGAAGCGCCGTGGGTGGCAGGTGCCATGCGACACCGTCGCGTCGAACGGCCTTGGCCTTGCACGCCCTCCCCGGTAAGGCTCGGGCCATGAAGGCCGTGACCATTCCCACCCCTGGCGACGCCGATGCCCTGGTGCCGGCCGACGTCGACCCGCCGTCCCGCCGCGCGGGAGAGGTTCTCATCGACGTCGCCTACGCGGGTGTGAACCGCCCTGACGTGCTGCAACGCCGAGGACTCTACCCGCTGCCCGCCGACGCCAGCCCGTTGCCGGGGCTCGAGGTTTCGGGGACCGTGGTCGACGCCGACCCAGGGGGGCGCTTCGCAGTCGGCGACCGCGTGTGCGCACTGTGCAACGGTGGTGGTTACGCCGAGCAGGTGGCCGTCCCGAGCGGGCAGGTGCTGCCCGTGCCCGAAGGGCTCTCTCTGGCGCAAGCCGCAGCGCTGCCAGAGACCTACTTCACCGTTTGGTACAACCTCTTCCAGATCGGCGGTCTGAGCCGAGGCGAGGTGGCCCTCGTGCACGGCGGCGCGAGTGGGATCGGCACCACGGCCATCCAGCTCGCGCACGCCTTCGGCGCCACCGTTCTCACCACCGCCGGTGCGCCGGATCGGTGTCGAGCGTGCCTCGACCTCGGGGCGAGCCTCGCCATCGACTACAAGCAGGACGACTTCGGAGCGCGCGTCGAAGCCGCGCACCCGGACGGCATCGACGTCGTGCTCGACATGGTGGGCGGCGACTACGTGCCGCGCAACCTGGCCCTGCTACGCGACCGCGGCCGCCATCTGAGCATCGCCTTCCTTCGCGGCCCTTCCACCGAGCTCAACCTGGCCATCGTGATGCGACGCCGCCTCACCCTCACGGGCTCCACGCTGCGGCCCAGGAGCCCCGAAGAGAAGGCGGTCATCGCCCAAGGCCTCGAAGAGAAGGTTTGGCCCCTTCTCGCCCGGGGCGAGGTCCGGCCGGTGATGGACGAGACCTTCCCCCTCGAGCGCGCTTGTGATGCCCATCGCCGCATGGAGGCCTCTGGCCACATCGGGAAGATGGTCCTCGCCGTAAAGGAGGGCGCGTGAGCGACCGCTACGACGGCAAGATCGTCGTCCACCACCGTGGCTACGGCTTCGTGGACCTCGGCCCCGACGCTCCGGTCTCGAGTGCCTTCGTCGCCCCGCCGGACCTCAACCCCTTGGTGGCGGGCGACCGGGTCACGGTAGACCTCGAGCCATCCGGCAAAGACCGTTTCCAGGCCAAGAACCTCGAGCTCGTGGACCGCTTCCGACAGGAGCTCTTCGGACAGGTCGTGCGCCACAGGGGGAAGCCGCACCTGGAGGTGGACCGCCACGTGGCCAACACGGACTGGCCGCTCGATGGCGCCAAGGACCTGAAAGACGGCACCTACGTGGTGGCCCGGATCGAGGGCAAGCGCGTCGTGCTCGACCGCGAGGTGCCGGAAACCGAGGTGAGCCTCGCCCGCATCATCGCCCGCTACGGTCTCCGCACCGACTACCCCGACAGCCCGAGCCCCAAGAAACTCGACCGCAAGATCCGCCGCGACCTGCGCGATGTGGTGACCATCACCATCGACGGTCCGACCTCTCGCGACCTCGACGACGCGCTCGCCGTGCTGCCCCCCGACCCCAACGGAGCCATCCGGGTGCTCGTCTCCATCGCCGACGTCGACGCCCTCGTGCCCGAAGGGTCGCCCCTCGACCTCGAGGCTGCCGCGCGAGGAACGAGCGTCTACCTCGCGGGGCACACCATGCCCATGCTGCCTCGCGCCTACAGCGAAGACGCCTTGTCTCTGCTGCCTGGGGTCGATCGCGCCGCCATGACGGCCGAACTCCGCATCGACCCCGAGGGTCGCGTGCGCGCCGTCGACATCTACGCGAGCGTCATCCGGTCCGATCAGCGGCTCGACTACGAGACGGTGTCGAGGTGGCTCGAGACCGCCGACGACGACATCCTCGACGAAGCCTTGCTGCCCTGCCTGAGGGGCTTGCGAGCGGTGAGCGCGCGCCTCGCCATGGCACGGTCGATAAGGGGCGGTGTCCGCCTCCTGAGCGAGGAGACGACCATCGCCCTCGACACCGAAACCCAGGAGCCCACGGAGCTGCAGGCCCGCACCAGTGGCCCCGCCAACCTGCTGGTGGAGCGCTTGATGGTGGCCGCCAACGAAGCCGTGGCCACCTGGATGCACGAGCGCGGCCTCCCCAGCCTCTACCGGGTTCACGAACCACCCACCGAAGACCGCGTCGGCGCGCTCGCTGAGGCCGCAAGACAGCTCGGTTTCGAGCTCGGCCTCGGCTCGGAGCTGACCCCCATCGGCCTCGCCGCGCTCGAACGGCAGTTCGCCGACACCCCGCACGAGCCTGTGTTTCAGCAGCTGCTGCGACGCCTCCTCGGCCCTGCGCGCTACACCCCGGAGCCGGCCATGCACTTCGGCCTCGCCGCTCCCCTCTACCTCCACTTCACCTCCCCCATCCGCCGCTACGCCGACCTCGTCGTGCACCGCGTCATCAAGGGCTACCTCGCGGGTGACCGCGAGCGAAACGCCCACGAGCCGGAGATGCAGACCATCGCCGAAGAGGTCAACCAGCGCGCGCTAAGGGCGCGTAAGGCAGAGACCGAGCGGTTGCGCGTGCTCGCCGCCCGATGGTTCGCCTCCCGCATCGGCGAGCGACGCATGGGCCGGGTGATCGCGGTCAAACCGTTCGGCCTGGTGGTTCAGCTCGAGGGCACCGGCATCGCAGGCACGGTGGAGGCGGACAGCCTCGATGGGGGCCCGTTCCAGGTCAACGCGACCCGTGACGCGCTCGTGGCCACGGAGGACGAAACCGTACGTTATGGCCTCGGTCAGAAGCTCGAGGTCGAAGTGGCGGGCGTGGACGAGCTGCTCGGTCGCATCGACCTTCAGCCGCTCTGATCTGCCCCTGGGACCTGCTGCTGGGACAGCTACTGGGCCGTCACGGCCGCATCGAGGGGTTCGGTCGCCGTGCGGCACTGGTCGCCCGAGCAGACGCTCAGCTTGATCTTGCCCTTCATGCGGTGCTCACCGGCGACCTTCGGGGTCGCCGGCAGCGTGAACACGAGGGTCCCTTCGCCATCGAGCTGGGCATCCTTCATCTCGACCCGTCGCAGAGGAAGCTCGAGGGCCTTGCCGCCATCGTCGAGGTAGACCCGCTGCGGGTACTCCTCGTTGATCTTGTGGCCGTCTTTGGCGACCACCGACACGATGACGTAGCCCTCTTCGCCTACGGGGCCCTCCCAGCCCTTCACGTCGACGGCGTAGGGGGGCACGGCGGTGGGGGCCGCAGTCACGGCTGGCTCCATCGGCGGGGTGCTCGTGGGCTCCTCCCCTCGGCGGTCGCAGCCGACGAGGAGCAGTCCCGCGACCAGTAGTGATGAACACAGGAATGATGAATAACGGGAGCTTGGCGATGACATCGGCGCGAATTCGGCAGAAGCTGTCATGTCCTACGTTCCAGCGCACGCGGAAGTTTCGACGACGCGACGACTGAGCTAGGCTGCGACGGTTAATGTTGAGGGGATCCATCTACGTCCCGACGCCGGGGGGAATCGAAGCATGAGCGACCAGGGCGACAGCGGACACGTAGGGCTTCAGCCTGGCGAGTTCGTGGCCGACGCCGAGGTGGGGCAGGAGCTCGGTAGCGGAGCCGGGGTCAGCGTCTTCCACGCCACCCGCGACGACGGCACCGAGGCGACCGTCATCGGTCCTGCTTCCGGCGTCAGCCAGGCGACGTGTGATCGTTTCATCTCCAGCGCGAGCGAGCTGACCAGTCGCATCACGACGGCCATCGACAACGTCGCGATCCCCAGCGTCATCGACCCCCTGGCCTTTGCGGTCGTGGTCGACCACGCGTCCACGGGCACCATGGCCGACCTGCCCGCCCTCGGGTGGGACGACCAACAGAAGATCGCCTTCCTCGAGAAGCTCGCCCTCGCCGTGGCCAACCTCCACAAGGAGGGCCTGGTGCACGGCTGCCTCTGCCCAGAAGCGATCCTGCTCGACGACCAGAACAATCCCCACGTCGCCAACGTTCAAGGCATCGACATCGCGGCCGAGTACCGCGAGGCCTCGCCGCTCACGCGAGGGCTTGCCCCCTACGCCGCCTCCGAGCTGCGCTACGGCCGCAACCCTACGACCCAGTCCGACGTCTTCTCGGTGGGTCGGCTCATGCATTTCCTTTTTCTAGGAGAAACCCCCGACGAGCCTGACCAGGCCATCCCCACCCTCGACAGCCTGAGGGACGCGCCTCCCGGCATGGTGATGATCATCCGGAAGTGCACGGTCAACGACTTCAACGACCGCTACTGGGACGCCGACGGCATCTACGAAGAGTTCGCCCGCTACCACAACAACGAAGCCGTCGGCATGCGGGAGAAGGGCGACGACGCTGGCGGTCCCCGCGTCGCCAAACGCGATGAAGCCGCCGAACGCCTCCTTCGACAGGACAAGATCCGCGAGGAGGGCGGCGCCCCCCTGAAGAGCACCAGCACCTATCGTCCCCCGGGACAGGACGAGAAGAAGGGCTTCAACGCCGGTGCCGCCATCGTCGGCGTGCTCGCGGCGGCGGTCTTCATCGGCGGCTCCATCGCGGGCTCCAAGGTGGTGGGCAAAGGCCTGCACTGGCTCATCGTCTCGCTCGTGGGCGCGCTCTTCCTGCCCTTGCTGGTGCCCTCTACCATCAAGAACGCACGCATGGTTCGCGCCCTGGTGGCGACCTTGGGCATGGCCGTGCTCGTCTTCGTCGATCCCACGGGAGCCCTCGAGAAGCCCCAGAGCGAACCACTGGCCCGGCTCAAGGCACCGACGGTGGCGGAACGCGTCGCGGCGCTCAAGGAGTTGCGCGCCGATGGTGAGACCTTCTTCCTCCAGAACGACTTCTCCGAGGGCGACCTCTCGGGCATGGATCTCAAAGACACGCTCCTCGACGGGTGCATCTTCGTCAATGCGAAGCTCGTGGGCACCGACCTCTCCGGTGCGAGCCTCTTCAACGCCGATCTCGGCGGCGCCGACCTCTCCGGTGCCAACCTCACGGGGCTCAACCCGCAGTTCGTGAAGCGCTGGCCCGAAGCCAAGTGCAACGAGAGCACCACGATGCCCGACGGTTGGATGTGCTCCCAAAAGGGAGAGCCCACCGCCGTCGAAGCAAAAAAGAAGTAGTCTCCGTCCGCCATGACGGTCGACGAGAGCAAGTCCGAGGGTCCGGTCACCCTCACGATCGACATCGGGGGCACGGGCATCAAGATGTTGCGGCTCGACGCGGAGGGTACCCCCCTCGGCGAGCGCTCGCGCGAGCTGACCCCGCACCCCGCACTACCCGGCCCCGTTCAGGAGGTCATCGCCCAGATGCTTGCGGCGCGCTCGGCCTACGACCGCATCTCGGTCGGGTTCCCCGGCGTGGTGGTGCGCGGCACCGTTCAAACCGCACCCAACCTCGACACCGAAGCATGGCGAGGAACCAACCTGCAGCAGGCCATCGAAACGCTCGGCGGCAAACCCGCCCGGGTGATCAACGACGCCGACCTCCAGGGCTACGGTGTCATTCACGGGCATGGGGTCGAACTGGTGCTCACCCTCGGCACGGGGCTCGGCACCGCCCTCTACAGCGACGGCCACCTGGTGGCGAACCTCGAGCTGGCCCACCACCCCTTCGGCGACGGCAACACCTACGAAGAGCGGGTGAGTGATGCCGTCTGCCACGAGCTGGGTCCCACCGCCTTTACCGACCGCGTGCTGGAGATGCTGGCGCAGCTCCGTCCCATCCTCAACTACGAGACCCTCCACCTCGGCGGGGGCAACGCGCGCCACCTCGAGAAAGGGCGCCTGCCTACGGATGTCGAGCTCTTCGACAACGTGGCCGGCATGCGCGGTGGTGTGAACCTCTGGCACGACCTGGTCTCGTGAGCGCTCTGTCCTCCCGCGCTCCGGTGGACGCCGAAACCGACCGGCTGGAGCAGAACGAAGCCCGCACCGCATGGTGGAAGCAATGGGGCCCCTACCTCGCCGACCGCCAATGGGGAACCGTGCGCGAGGACTACAGCGAGCAGGGAGAAAGCTGGAGCTCCTTCAGCCACGAGGACGCCGTCGCGCGCACCTATCGTTGGGGCGAGGACGGCCTGCTCGGGCTCTGCGATCGCGACTGCCGGCTCTGCTTCTCGATCGCCCTCCACAACGGCGCAGACCCGATCCTGAAGGAGCGCCTGTTCGGACTCACGGGCCCCGAAGGCAACCACGGCGAGGACGTCAAAGAACTCTACTACTTCCTGGACGGCACCCCGACCGGAAGCTACCTGCGTGCGCTCTACAAGTACCCGCAACGCGAATTCCCCTATGCCGAGCTCCGGCGCGAGAATGCACGTCGAAGCAAAGCCGACCGCGAGTACGAACTGCTCGACACGGGCGTCTTCGACGACGGACGCTACTTCGACGTCATCGTCGAATATGCGAAAGCGGCGCCAGACGACATCCTGATCCGGATCACCGTCGAGAACCGCGCCCTCGTCGCGGCGCCCGTGGTCGTCTTGCCGCAGCTGTGGTTCCGCAACACCTGGGGTTGGGGGCGCACGGGCGAAGGATACGACCCCAAGCCGCGCCTCGAGCACACGTCCGACGGCGACATCCGCGCCGAACACGCACGCCTCGGGACCTACCATTTCGAGGTCGACGCGGTCGACGGAAGCCCCCTCCCCTACGTCTTCACCGACAACGAGACGAACCAGGAGCGCCTCTACGGCCAGGTCGGTCCGCGCTACACCAAAGACGCGTTTCACGCCCTGATCGTCGACGGCCGTGACGATGCGGTGCGCCCCGCACCAGAGGGCACCAAGACCGCGGCTGTCTTCCGGGGCGAGGTCCCCGCAGGAGGGCGGGTGGTCCTGCGCGCACGCCTCCGCGCGCGCCGCGAGGGTCTCGCCTTCGGGGCCGGCTTCGAAGCCGTCTTCGCCGCGCGCCGTGCCGAGGCCAAGACCTTCTACACCCGACGCCTCGACCCCGAGCTCACCGAGCCCGAACGACAGCTCGCCCGCCAGGCCTACGCGGGGCTCATCTGGACGAAGCGCTTCTACCACTACGCGGTGCGCGAATGGCTGGAGGGCGACCCCGTGCACCCTCCACCCCCGGCCGCACGCTGGCAGGGACGCAATCACGGCTTCGCGCATCTCTACAATCGCGACGTCATCAGCCTACCCGACGCATGGGAGTACCCCTGGTACGCGGCGTGGGATCTCGCCTTCCACATGATCCCGATGGCGCGCATCGACCCCCACTTCGCCAAGGCGCAGCTCATCCTGTTCCTGCGCGAGTGGTACATGCACCCCAATGGGCAGATCCCGGCCTACGAGTTTCATTTCGACGACGTGAACCCGCCCGTGCACGCCTGGGCCGTGTGGCGGGTCTACGAGCTCACCGGGCGCGACGACCGCGCCTTCCTCGCACGTTGCTTTCACAAGCTGCTGCTCAACTTCACTTGGTGGGTCAACCGCACCGACGAAGACGGCAACAACCTCTTCTCTGGCGGCTTCCTCGGCCTCGACAACATCGGCCTCTTCGACCGCAGCAAGCCGCTGCCGGGCGGGGGCCACCTCGAGCAAGCCGACGGCACGGCCTGGATGGCCTTCTATTGCACCACCATGCTCGCCATCGCGCTCGAGCTGGCCGATTCGGACCCGGCCTACGAGGACGTGGCCAGCAAGTTCCTCGAGCACTTCGTGGCCATCGCCGAGGCCATGAACCGCGTGGGCGGCAGCGGGCTGTGGGACGAGCGCGACGGCTTCTACTACGACCTCATCCACTGGCCCGGCCATACCCGCTACGCGCGCCTACGCTCGATGGTCGGGATCATTCCCCTCTTCGCCGTCGACCTCCTTCCGCAAGACCTCCTCGAGCGGATGAAGGGCTTTCACAAGCGCATGGAGTGGTTCCTGCGGCATCGACCCGACATGGCCACGAGCGTGACCTACATGGCCGACGATCCCGATCCGGCACACCGACATCACCTGCTGGCGCTGCCCTCGCGAGAGCGCCTGGAGCGGGTGCTGAGGTACGTGCTCGACGAAGACGAGATGCTCTCGCCACACGGCGTCCGGGCCCTGTCGCGACACCACCTCGAGCACCCTCTTTCGCTGGTACTCGGCGGAGAGGAGCACCGCGTGGGCTACGTCTCCGGCGAGAGCGACAGCTACATGTTTGGAGGCAACTCCAACTGGCGAGGGCCGGTCTGGTTCCCGGTCAACTTCCTCCTCATCGAAGCCCTAGAGCGCTACCACACCTTCTACGGCGACACGTTTCGGGTCGAGTGTCCGACGGGCTCGGGCCAGATGCTCACGCTCGACGAGGTGGCCCTCGAGCTGTCACGGCGCCTCTCGTCCCTCTTCCTCCCCGACGCCGAGGGCCACCGACCCTGCCACGGGCGCGACCCTCGTTACCGCGACGACCCCAACTTCTCCGACCTGCTGCTCTTCTACGAGTACTTCGACGGCGACGACGGGCGTGGCTGTGGGGCGAGCCACCAGACCGGCTGGACCGCGCTCGTCGCGAGCTGCCTCGAACGCGTCGCACGCAGCCGGCGTGCGTAGCGCCCTAGGCCACACCACATTCTTGGCCATGTAGGTGTGACACCTTCATGTTCGTACCCGTCTCGAGGACGGCGCCGCGGGCGCCGACGAGCTTTCGGAGGTACGGGCCATGGCCAAGTCGACCCTTTCACTGCAAATCGATCCCGAAGGTCACATCATCGTGGCCGCTCCCCTCGCCGACGCGCGCGTGCTCGTCGCCAAGTTCGCCCCCGACGGCACCCTCGAATGGGAGCGCGCCGAGGCCGTGCCCTCCCCCGGTGAGCCGGCCGATGCCTCGGAGGCCGATGACCCGCCTCGCGACAGCTTCGCCCCCATGCTGGTCGACGCCGACGCCGAAGGCCATCCGCTGCGTCTTCAGCGCGCCCACCGTCGGGGCCGCCTCGCGAGCGCCAGTGTGCTCGGCGCCGCTTCTCTCACGCTCTTCCTCGCAGCCGTCGGCCTCGGTCAGGGAGAGACGACCGCTGCCCCCTCCCTGCAGCGCTTCAGCCAGCCCGTCGCAGCGCTGGCCGCGCGAACGTCGGTCGAGGTGCCCGCCACGGACTGGATCGACCCCGCCGAGGAGGCTCCGGCCATCGGTGCCACGACCTCGCTGGAGGCCACGTCTGCCCCCGCCGAGGCACCAACCCTCGTCTCCGAGGCCCCTTCCGGTCCTTCCGCGGTCGTCATGCCCGCCGAGCCCGCCCCCGTCGAAGAGCACGCCCCGAAGCCCAGCGCAGATGCCTACGGCACCTCGGGCGTGCTCGCCCTGCGACGCGCGGTGCTCGACAACCTCACCTCGGGGAACGCCGCCACGGCCCGGCTCGCAGCCCAGACCTTGGTCATGAACAGCCCCTCGGACGCCTTCGGCTACCTGTGCCTCGGCGCCGCCCTCGATCAACTCGGCCTCCACGACGAGGCCATGCGCACCTACCACGCGTGCGCCGAAGTCGCGCGGCTCGGTGACGTCGCCGAGTGCCGCGCGCTGCTCTCGCGACCGCATCAGTGACGCCTCGCGACGACGCCGCGTGCGTCGGGCGATCTGTAGAAAAACTGGGGGAATTTCCAGTAGACTGGGGGGATGCTTGTACGCTCCGCCCCCGTCTTGCTGGTTAGCTCCCTCCTGCTCACGGGTTGCGCCGATGCCGAGCGACTCGAGCCGCCCCCACTCACGAGCGGCGGACACACGGTCGAGTTCGTGGGCTACGTGTTCGATGGGGCGACCGGAACCCGACTCACCGGGTACGACCTCGGTCTGCTGACCGGCGGCACCGAGGTCACCGGGAGCGTGGCCGAGGACGGGCGCTTCCGCGTGGGGCCCATCAGCGCGTGGTCTGACTACAGCATCGCGATCCAGGCGAGCGACTACCGCACCTTCGTCTCCCACAACGGACGCGTCGGCTTGCCCCCCGAGCTCGCGCAGAGCGACGACATCGCGGAGATCGCATCGCAGCAGGTCCTTCACTACGACGCCTACGTCTTCCCGTCCGGGCTCGAGTCACCGCAGGTCGCCTTCACGATCACCACCCCCATCGGCAACCCCCCGTCGGGCAAGATCCGACTCCGGCCGACGAGCGCCTCCATCCTCTCCGACGACCCCTTCGAGACCCCGAGCGGCGTTCCGGGGCAGATTTGGGGCAACGATGAAGACCTTCAGGCCTCGACCTTCAACGACGAGTTCGCAAGCGGCATGGTCGCCATCGACTCGGGTGAGCTCGTCTACGGTGTCACCTACGCCGTCAGCGTGTTCGATGTGGCGGGTCATCAGCCGTTCAGCGGCACGTATCAGGCCGGCATCGAGACCGACAAGACCTTCGCCCTCGCCGAGTCCTTGGCCGAGCCGCTCGTGGTCCTGACGAGCGACGATGAGACCTGCACGCCGCCGAGCCTGCCCACCGCGACCTCGGCCTCTGTGGTCAACATCACCTTCAACGCCGAGATCGAGCTCGAAGACATCGACGTCGCCAACGAGGCGCTCGACTCCAACATCGGCATCAACTCGCCCAACCAAGACGCCGACATGGACACCAATACCCTCGCCGACGACGCGTCGAACATGGCGATCGAACGAGGTGTGAGCGTGACGGCGATGGGCAACATGCTCATCATCAGCTTCAACCCCTCGGCTGGCCTCGTCGTGAAGGACCCGGACGACCCCATCCTCAGTGTCACCTACGGTGGGCTCTCGGAGATCGTGGTGCGTCGGCCGGGCTCGCCGAGCTCGGCCGTCGCCCTCTCCACGGTCCTGGGCAAGACCAGCATCACCTGCATCCCCTGAGGATACCTTCCCCGCTTGCCCAGGCTGGCGGGGGGCGCCATAGAAGGACTGGCCATGTTCGACCGCTCTTACTTGTTCGTCGCCGCGGCGGCTTGGCTGCTCGGTGCGGGGTGCATCGACCAGCAGGACCCAGCACCTCCTCGCCCCAACACCGGCGGCGGTGGCGCCGCGACGTCATCGTCCGTGGGCGGCAGCCCGGTGCCTCCCGGAAACGTGCGGATCGGCACCTGGAACCTCCGCACGTTCCCCCTCACCCAAGAGACCGTCGACCGGCTCGTCCCCGTCATCCAGAACGACATGCAGCCCGACGTCTTGGCGGTGCAGGAGATCACCTCGGAGTCGGCCTTCGCGTCCCTGGCCTCACAGCTCCCCGGGTACGACTACCTCATCGACGAGGACACCTTCGGAGATCTCCGGCTCGGCATGCTCTACCGCACCGACCGCGTCACCATCACGGGCACCGAAACGTGGTTTCCGAACAACGGTCTAGCCTTCCCGCGGCGCCCCTTCGTGGTCTCACTCGACATCGCCGGTTTCGATCTGCGTGCGGTGATCCTCCACCTCAAGGCCCAGAACACCGCCGACGATCGACAGCGCCGTACCCAGGCCATCGCCGAGCTCACCAACCGTCTCGACATGCTGCTCGCGAACGACGGCGAGAAAGACTACGTGCTGCTCGGCGACTTCAACGACGAGCTGACCGATCCCGTGAGTGAAAACGTGTTCGGACCCATGCTCGACGCGCCCCAGACCTTCACCTTCCTCACCCAGTCCCTCGAGCAGAGCAACGGGTACACGTACATCCCGTTCAAGAGCATGCTCGACCACATCATGATCACGGCCGACGCCCTCGACGAGTACGGCGACGGCCAGACGCAGATCCTTCCCCTCGAAACCACCGTCCCCTTCTACGAGGACAACCTGTCGGACCACCGACCGGTGGTGGCCGACTTCGCCGTCGACGTGCTTTCGCCCTGAGCGCGGTCAGGCGGACTTCAGGGCCGTGATCTTGTCGTCGAGCACCGCGATGGTCTCAGGCGACAGCGCTCCGTACGAGAGCCGCACCTGTCCCGGGAGGCCGAAGGCGGAGCCGGGAACGCAGCTGAAGAGACCCGCGGTGAGGGCGCGCTCGGCGAAAGCGGCGTCGTCTCCTTCGAACCACGGTGGGACCGTGGCCATGAGAAAGATGGTTCCCTCGGGCGGTCGCGCAGCCTTGGAGACCATCCCGTGGCGCCCGAGGACCTCGAGCAGCGCATCGCGGCGCTCCGTCATGGCGTGGATGACGCGGGTCAGGGTCGGGGGCTCTCGGTCGCCGGCCATGGCCTCGAGATCGGGGCCGAGCACGTCGAGAAGGCGACGCTGACCGAGCACGTTGGGGCTGGCCGTGCTGCCACGCAGCACCTTGCGAAGGATGACGTCGGTGACGCGGGGCTGGGCACAGACGACCCAACCGACGCGCGCCCCCGGCAGCAAGAACTGCTTCGAGCCCGAGCCCACGCTCACCACGTGCTCGGGCGCCTCGACGATGAGGCTGCGCGGCGGCACGCCATCGTAACGAAGGTTCGCGTAGACCTCGTCGGCGATGGCGAGCACGTCGAGCCGTCGAAGCATGGCGCCGAGCCCCTCGGCTTCGGCCGTGGAGAGAACCGCGCCCGTGGGGTTGCAGGGGAAGTTGAGCAGCACCACCTCTGCCCCGGCGTCGACGAGCTGGCGCTCGAGCGCCTCGAGGTCGAGCGTGCCCGCTTCGTCGAAGATGTCGACCACGACCACCTCGCCCCCGGCGAGGTCGACGGCGTTGTCGTAGTTTTCCCAGTGGCCGCGGGGCAAGGCGACCTTGCGCCCATGAGCAAAGCACCTAAGGAGTAGGCTCAGCCCCTCACAGGCGCCCGTCGTCATGCACACGTTGGCGCCCTGGAGCTCATCCGAACCGCCGAGGCTGCGGCGATAGAGCTCGGCCACGGCCTCGCGCACATCGGCCAAGCCCACCGGCGGGCCGTAGAGAACCTCGGCCGCAGGTTCGACCCCGATGATCTGCCCGATGTCGCTGCGAACGAAGCTCGGGTCCGCCGTGGCCGCGGCTCCGGCGCGGCCGGCGAAGGTGACGATGGGCGTCGGGCGCTCCACCACCGCCCGCACGTGCGGGGGCAACCAAGCGTCGGGATCACGAAGCGGCGCCGCCATCGTCGATGTCAGTCTCCGTCGGCGTCGACGGTCTTGAGGGCCTCGTCGATGACGGCCACCTTGAGGCCGGCCGCGCGACCCGCCTTCTTGAGGACCTCGCGCTCGGCCTTGTCGACACCGCTGGTGGCCACGGCGACGAAAGCGCCGATGAGCAGGGCCGGATGGGCGGCGTCGAGGTCTTTGAGGCGTTTGCCGACGGCCTTGGCCTTGTCGTCGTCCGAGCTGTCGTCCGCGTCGACCCGCTCGATGATGGCGTCGACCTCGAGCTCGATCACCATGCCGTCTGAGAGCTTCTCGACGGCCTCGACGAGGGCCTTGCGCTCGTCGTCGTCCACGTTGCCGTCTGCGCGCGCGGCGAGGTAACCGAGCTCGATGGCTGCGGCGAAGACCTTGTCTTGCTCGCGGAGGTCGAGCTTTCCCCGCACCGATTCGGCGTAGGCGGCGAGCTTGTCTGCGGTCGGCTTCTCTTTGCTCATGGTCCGAACGGATTACCCCAAGCGGACAGAGGCGGAAATGGCGGTGGTCCGGGCACGGTACGTGATAGCTCCGAAGGGTCGATGGGGAGCAAGAACAAGCTGGCGCTCACGGTGGACGGGATCGAGCTGTCGATCTCGAGTCCAGACAAGGTCTACTTCCCGGATCGCGGGGATACGAAGCTCGACACGATTCGGTACTTCATGTCGGTGGGCGACGGCGTCATGCGTGGCTTACGGGGCCGGCCCGTCGCCCTCCATCGCTTCCCCACCGGGGCCGGGGGCCAAGGCTTCTACAACAAGCGGGTACCCGACAAGGCGCCCGACTGGCTTCATTCGGTCGGCGTGCGATTTCCTTCGGCCCGCCCCGGGCAGCTGCTGTGCCCACAGAACCTCGCGCAGGTGATCTGGGCCGTGAACCGAGGCGCATTCGAGCTTCATCCCTGGCCGGTGGTCGAGCCCGACCTCGATCACCCGACCGAGCTCCGCATCGACCTCGACCCCCAACCCGGTTGTCCTCCCGAGCGTCTGCGCGAGGTTGCCGCGCGCTGCCGCGAGCTGCTCGCCGAAGATGGTCTCGTCGCTTTCCCCAAGCTCTCCGGCTCCAAGGGGATTCACCTCCACGTGCCCATCGAACGCGGCGTCTATCCCTTCATCGACGTGCGCCACGCATGCCTCGCCTTCGCGCGGGAGCTCGAGCGGCGTCACCCCGAGGACGTGACGGCCGCGTGGTGGAAAGAAGAGCGCGGCCCGCGCATCTTCATCGACTTCAACCAGAACCTCCGCGACAAAACCATCGTCGCGCCCTACGCGGTGCGCCCCCTGCCCCACGGCCCCGTGGCCTGTCCCTTCGATTGGGACGAGCTCTTCGACGTCGACCAGCAGGAGCTGACGATCGCCACCGTACCGGCGCGCTTCGCCGAGCGCGGAGACCCCCACGCTGCGATGGACAAAGCGGAAGGAGCGTCGCTCGAGCCGCTGCTCGACCGGCATCGTAGCCAGCGCGAGAGCGGTCTCGAAGACGCTCCTTACCCGCCGCACTACCCCAAACAACCGGGGGAGCCGACACGGGTGGCCCCGTCGCGCGCCAAGAAGCCCTGAGGCGACCGCTGCGACGGAGCCCCGGTGGGGGTCAGAGCTCGGAGACGTCGAAGTCCATCATCGTGTCCTTGCCCGCCTTGATCTTGGGGATGAGCCCGTAGGCCTCGGGAAGGACCTGCGCGAAGTAGTAGCGCGCCGTCTTGAGCTTGGTCTTCGTCATCGCGCTGTCGTTCTCGAGGGCGTACTTGCACTGCATGAGCCAGGAGAAGGCCAGCGTCGCGTAGCCGAAGAGGTTGAGGTAGTTCGTCGCCCCCGCACCGGCCTGCTCCGCGGCGGCCAGGGCTCGGCCTCCGAGATCCATGGTGACCTCGGTGAGAGCGCCGAAGATCTTCTGGGTGGGCTCGAGGAACTCGGCGAGCTCTTCTTTGCCCTGGCAGGCAGCGAAGAGCGCCATGACCTCGGCCTGGAAGTTCTTCACCAACCGGCCCCCGTGGCGTGGGAGCTTACGGCCGACGAGGTCGAGAGCCTGGATGTGGTTGGTGCCTTCGTAGATCATCGCGATGCGGCTATCGCGCATGTACTGCTCGATGTTCCAGTCCGTGGTGTAGCCGGAGCCACCGCAGACCTGCATCGCATCGCTGATGTTCTGGAAGCCCTTCTCGGTGTTGAAGCCCTTCACGATGGGCGTGAGAAGCGCGACGATGTCGTCGGCCTTCTCGCGCACCTTCTCGTCGGGGCTCTTGTGGGCGAGGTCGATGTTGAGGCTGATGTAGGTCGCTACGCCGCGCATGCCCTCGACCGTGGACTTCACGTTGAGCAGCATTCGGCGCACGTCGGGGTGCACGAGGATGTTGTCGGCGGGCTGGTCCTTGTCCTGCTTGGCCGGGTCGAGCGAACGACTCTGGCGGCGGTCCTTGGCGAACGAGAGCGCCTGCTGATAGGCAACGTCGGCGAGGGAGATCCCTTCGACCCCGACGAGGAGCCGCGCCTCGTTCATCATCACGAACATCGTCCGCATGCCGCGGTGAGGCTCGCCGACGAGCCAGCCCTCGGCGTCCTCCATGTCGATGACGCAGGTGGGTGAGCCGTGGATGCCCATCTTGTGCTCGACGCCGGTGCACTTGACCGGGTTGCGCTTGCCCTCGAGGGTGACCTTCGGGACGAGGAAGGTGCTGATCCCCTTGATGCCCTCGGGCGCGTCGGGAAGACGGCCGAGCACGAGGTGCACGATGTTGTCGGTGAGGTCGTGCTCCCCGAAGGTGATCCAGATCTTGGTCCCGGTGAGCTTGAAGTGATCACCGAAGGGCACCGCCTTGGTGCGACAGAGGCCGAGATCGGTTCCGCACTGCGGCTCGGTGAGGCACATGGTGCCGGCCCACTCGCCGCTGATCAGCTTGGGCAGGAAGGTCTGCTTCTGCTCGTCGGTGCCATAGGCGGTGAGGGCCTCGACGAGGCCAGCCGTGAGGCCGGGGCACATCGAGAGGCTCTTGTTGGCCGCGGTCCAGATCTCGGTCACGAAGGTGCCGAGGGTGGAGGGAGCGCCGCCGCCGCCGTACTCCTCTGCGCTGCAGAGACCGATGAACCCGGCCTCCTTCATCTTCAGATAGGTCTCTTTGAAGCCGGTGGCGGTGGTGATGGCGCCGGTCTCGGGCTCCCATTTGACCCCTTCGGTGTCGCCCGCCTTGTTGGTGGCCGACATCTCGGCCCCGAAGGCCGCGGCCTGGCGGATGAGCGCCTCGATGGTGTCGCGATCGTAAGCATCGAAGGCCTCGAGCTCCGCCACGCGGCCATAGCCGAAGGCATCGAGCTGGAAGAGCATGTCGTCTACGGGGGGCTTGTAGGTCTGCATCGTTCTCCGTCGTCGGCGCCCGTCGAGATGATGAGGTGGGGCACCAATTGGTTTACAACTAAACCAAACTTAGTTTAGGTGTAAACGGGTTCCACCGAAAAATGACACGCCGCAGCAACGAGCCAGCATCGGCCCCTCGAAAGAGGCGCAGTCGAGGCGACGAGGACGCCCTGTGGCCGTCCACGTTCGGTGCCTGGATCAAGGTCGGAGTCGTCTATCAGAAGACCAGCCGACACCTGGCGGCCCTGCTCCGGCCCCTCGAGCTCACGGTGGCTCAATTCGACGCTCTGGCGAACCTCTACAACGACGATGGGGTGACCCAGCAGGAGCTGGCGCGCCGGCTCTTGGTGACGAAGGGCAACATGACCGGTCTCGTGCGGCGCCTGGTCGAGCGAGGCTGGGTGCACAAGCGCGTCGACCCGGAGGATGCTCGCGCCGTGCGCCTCGCCCTCACCGCGGCCGGTCGGCGTCTGACGAAGAAGGCGCTGATGGTGCAACGGAGCCTCATCGAAGACATGATGCTCGCCCTCGAGCCAGACGAAGTGGAAGGTCTGCGTGCGCAGCTCACGCGCGTGGAGCGGCGGGTCGACGAGATGCGCGCCAGCGCCCGTTGACCTGTCAGCCCGACGATGGCGCTGCCTCAGGCGCCAGCAGCTGGTAGATGCGGATGCGGCCCCAGGCGACGGGCGACACGACCGCGGCGAGCAAGAAGGCTAGGCCTTCGCCGCTCAGCAAGTTGTGCAGGGCGTAGGCCACGATGGCGGCCATCCACACGGCGTCGAGCAGGAGGAGTCCCCGCCGCGGCCGGACGCGCCCGAAGAACCCCGCCACGATGGCGAGCGCTCCCACGCCGATGCGCGCCCCTTCGAGCGCGACGGAGACGACCATGCCTTCGGGCGGCGCCATCATGGTCTGGATGGTGCTCACCACGATGAGGGCGCCGATGATCATGTTCCAGTTGGCGTTGACCGACACCGCGGTGGCGGCCGCCGACTGCGTGCCCAACCCCCGCGCCAGCTCGCGCACGTCGGCTTCCTCCATGATGAGCACGATCCGCTCACCCGCGAGGCGAAGGCTGAGCAGCGGCTTGCCGGTGAGCGCGTGCGTCATCGTCACCGCAGCCCGCAGTGCTGCCCCTTCCAAGGTGAGCACGGCACCCGACGGAGGTTTGACCTCGAGATGGTCGGGCTGCGCCGTCAGCTTCCACGTCGCATCAGCGCCCAACTGGCGCAGCGACATCTCGGTAGCGGGCTCGGCGGGCTCCACAGGTATCAAACAAGCATGCCGATCCGGGTCGGTCAAACGGCGGTTCGAGGTGCCAGGTTCGGGGTTCGAGGTTCCAGGTTCCAGGTTCGAGGTTCCAGGTTCGAGGTTCCAGGTTCGAGGTTCCAGGTTCGAGGTTCCAGGTTCGAGG
>JAUHZF010000054.1 GCA_030426145.1 Polyangia bacterium | reverse complement strand
GGAGATGCTTTCCGACAGCATCCAGCCGGCGATCTTGTCCACCGCGTTGTGCCGCCCCACATCCTCCATGTAGACCAGAGGCCGGTCCTCCTGGCACAGCACCGTGCCGTGGATCGCCCCCGCCTCGAGATAGAGCAGCTGCGCTCGCGTGTCGTAGAGTTCCCACCGCGGCACACCCTGCCGCCGGGCCTTGATGTACGACAGGCCATCGTCAGGCAGGTGAAGACCCACCGAGAAGCCGAAGGGGACCCCGAAGAGCTTGCCCGGCGCCACCACCCCGCCTACGAGGCCGTGCACGTCGTCGACCTGATTGTCGACGCCGTCGATCCGGAGGCGCTGGTGGTTGTACATGTACCCGAGCGCGATCTCGATCCCGTCTGCCTGCGCGAGGCCAGCCGGGTTGTAGTACCCAGCGGAGAAATCCTTGGCGTCGGCCGTGACCGCGCCCCCCATGGCCGCAGCTCTGGACCCAAAGCCGTACTCGTCCGGCGCCGTCGCCCACGCCGACGGGCTCCAGCCGAGCCAGGCGAGGCCGAGCGCGAGCGCCGTCGCGCGCCTCAAAAGCTCACCCTCCCACTCACACCGCCGCCGAGGATGGCCCCACGGGTATCGACGGTTGTGTCGATCTCCCCACCATCGGCCACGGTCTGGGTGTGACTTCGAGCGTGCAGCACCTGGGCCTGGAAGTAGCCATCGAACGCGATGCCCGGCCCGCCCAAGACGATCCCGTAGCCGAGGCTGAACACGCTGCGGTGGTTGTCGAAGTAGTTGGTGCGCCCCGTCTGCTCGGGTGCCGGCGTGGGCTCGAAGCCGTAGCCCCCGCGCGCGGCGATGTGGCTGTCTTCGTCGATGCCGAAGCGGTACTCCACGCCGGCCCGCGGTGAAGCGACGGGTTGAAAGTCGACGTCGGGCGGTAGCGGGGCCAGGCACGTCTGGGTCGGGTCGGGCTGGTCCTCGCAGCGCACCGTCGCTTCGACCGGACCGGGGTAAGCCGGCCAGTGTTTGTACGTGAGGCCGACCCCGAACCGCAGCGCCCCCTTCACCTTTGCGAAGCCGGCCGAGATCTGCCACGGGTCGTACTGGGCCACCCCGCTGATGTTGAGGGGCGGGATCTCGAGCTGACCCAGGTTCTCCGCCTCGATGACGACGTTGAAGCGGCCCTGGAGCACCCCCCGAAAGGCGAGCCCGATGCGGTAGTCGTCGAACTCGTAGCTCGCGCCGGCCACCGGCGCGAAGGAGGCGACGAGCGTGTCCTCGACCACGGTGCCGAGCCGTCCCGAGGCGTCGGTGGCCACCGTGACCGACCCGGTGAGCGCAGCCATGGCCATGAAGCCGCCCCCGATCCGAATGCCGTAGCCGATGTCGGCCCCGAGGCCCGCCTGCACGGCCACCGTCTGAACCCGGTCCGCGATGAGGAACTGGGGCTTCTCCGGGTACAGGATGCGCCCGCGCACCACCACGTCGGTGGGGGTCACGAAGCCGAGACCGATGGTGACCCGGTCCTTCAACACCCCACCGAAAGGCAACGGCAGAAGGCCCCCGATGGTGGTGGCCGACAGTGACGGATAAGCCACCACCGGGCGCGCGGTGCCCTCCGCCTCGAGGAGGAAGCTCGCCCCCACCAGGCCCAGCTCGAGGGCCAGCTCGCGGCTCGCCGAGAGCAGGGCCGGGTTGTGGTAGACGGCGTCGATTCCCTCGGCGCCAGCCACCCCAGCGTTGCCCATGCCCACCGATCGGTTGCCGAAGCCGATGACCTCCTGTGGAGAAGCAGAGGCGGATCCCGGGCTGACCAGGGCCGCCGCAGCCCCTACTGCGAGTGCTGCCGCCCAGCGCGGAAGGGCGGGCCCCGAGGGACCCGCGGGTGTGCTCCGCCGTCGCATCCGGCCGCCAGTCTAACCGCGACGTTGCGAGCGAGTAGACCCGATTGGTCCGCCGGGCTAACTTTGCCGGGTGTTTGGCCTCGGCTTCGGCGAGATGGTCGTCCTCGGCGTGGTCCTCATCGTGGTGGTGGGGCCGCGCGAGCTCCCCAAGTTGCTGCGATCTCTAGGTTCTGGGATTCGCAAGCTGCGTGAGATGAGTAGCGATCTGCGCGAGCAGAGCGGCATCGACGACATCATCAACGAAGAGGGACTACGCGAGGATCTCGATACCATCCGCTCCTTGTCGAAGGGTCGGGTCGTCGACGGCCTCGTCAACGCCTCGCGTCCGGCGAAGAAGCCGGCACGCCGGCCGCGCGTCATCGCCAAGACCCTCCAACAGCTCACGGTGCCCCAGGGCGACCGACCCGAGCGCGACGACGAGTACCCCAGTGTGGGCCCCGACGCGTACGGTGCTCTACCCGACGACGCCACCGACGAAGAGGTCGCCGCGGCGCTGAAGGCCATCGAGGAGAAGGAGGCCGAAGAGGCCGCCAAACAAGCCGAGGCCGAGAAGAAGGCCAAAGCCGAGCTCGAAGCGATGGAGTCCAAGGCTTCCGAGGACGTCGCCGGTGAAGACCCGGCAAACGAGGAAGTGGTGAACGAAGAAGACGCCCATCGGGTCGACGACGAGCCGCTGTTCGACCTCTCCCCGCCCGAAGGTACGGTGGAGGCCGGTGCCCGCAGCGATGACGCGGCCCGGGTTCCCGCCGAGGAGAGCGCCTCGTGAGCACCACCGTCGAGGAGGGGTACGACGACCCCCCGATGACCATCTGGGAGCACCTCGGGGAGCTCCGTCGTCGCCTGGTCTACGCCCTCATCGCCGTCGTCATCGGCGCCGGGGTCGCGTGGGAGTTTCGCGAGTTCTTCCTCGGCCTCATGACGGCGCCCTTCATCAGCGCCTGGAAGCAGCAGGGCCTTCCCGGCACGCCGATGCTGCACTTTCAGACCCCGGCTGCCGCCTTCCTCGCCTACTTCAAGCTCTCGCTGCTCGCCGGGGTGGCGGTGGCGGCACCGGTCGTCTTCTACCAGCTGTGGGCCTTCGTCGCGCCGGGGCTCTACTCGCGCGAGAAGAAGTTCGTCATCCCCTTCGTGCTCAGCTCCACGCTGCTCTTCGTTGGGGGCGGCTACTTCGGGTGGCGCTGGGTCTTCCCCAAGGCCTTCGAGTACCTGCTCGGCCTCTCGGGCGCCATCCAGCAGGGGGAGCTGTCGGTCAATCCGACGGTGATGATGGGCGACTACATCGACTTCGTGACCCGAATGCTCCTCGGCTTCGGGCTCATCTTCGAGATCCCCCTCTTCATCTTCTTCCTGTCGGTCGCGGGGATCGTCAACTACCTCCAGCTCATCCGCTTCGGGCGATGGTTCATCGTCGCCTCCTTCCTCTTCGCCGCCATCCTCACGCCCCCCGACATCACGAGTCAGGTGATGATGGCCATCCCGATGATGGCCCTCTATTTCTTGTCCATCGGGCTCGCGTACGTGTTCGGAAAGAAGCCCACCGAGGAGCAGCGCGAGGCCTACAAGCGCCGCCGCGAGCAGGCGAAGAAGGACCGCGAGGATGACCGCAAGCGCCGCAAGGCCGCCAAGGAAGCGGAGAAGCGGGCCGCGGCCAAAGCCGAGCAGGCAGAGAAAGCCGAAAAGAGCGACTGACGTCAGTCGGGGATCGGCTCGAGCTCTACTTTGACCGTCTCGGGCTCGCCCTCTTCGGGCACGGTCACGATGACGTCGAAGGGAAAGAAGCCGACCTGCTCGACGGTGACGCGGTAGGTCCCCGGCTTCAGCGCCACCGCGGCCTTCTCGATCTTGCCGAGCTTGCCGATGTACTGGTCCTCGATGGTGACGAGCGCGTCGTCCGGCTCACCCTCGAAGTGAACCGCCTTGGGCTTGGCCCCAGCGCAGCCGACGAGCAGGCCGGCCACGAGCCCGAGCAGTGTGCGCGCCATCACTCCCATTCGATCGTCGCGGGCGGTTTGGAGGAGATGTCGTAGGCCACGCGGTTGACCCCGCGAACCTCGTTGATGATCCGATTGCTCACCTTGCCGAGCAGCTCGTAGGGCAGCCGGACCCAATCGGCGGTCATGCCGTCGTGGGAGTGCACGGCGCGCAGCGAGACCACCTCGTCGTAGGTGCGCTCGTCGCCCATGACCCCCACCGTACGCACGGGAAGCAGCACGGTGAAGGCCTGCCAGGTCTTGTCGTACCAACCGGAAGCGTGCAGCTCGTCGATGAAGATCTTGTCGGCGAGGCGAAGCACGTCGAGGCGCTCGGCCGTCAGGTTGCCGAGACACCGCACCGCGAGGCCCGGACCCGGGAAGGGATGGCGCCCGATGGCTTGCTCCGGGAGCTCGAGCGCACGGCCCGCCGCACGCACCTCGTCCTTGAACAGCTCGCGCAAGGGCTCGATGAGCTTGAGCTTCATCACCTCGGGCAGGCCGCCCACGTTGTGGTGGCTCTTGATGACCGAGCTCGACCCGTGCACCGGTACGCTCTCGATGACGTCGGGGTAGAGGGTGCCCTGCACCAGCCACTCGACCTTGCCCTGCTTCTCGGAGGCGATGCGATCGGCCTCCTTCTGGAAGACCTCGATGAAGACGCGACCGATGATCTTGCGCTTCTGCTCGGGGTCGGTGACGCCTTCGAGGGCATCGAGGAAGGTCTTGGACGCGTCGACGGCAACCAGGGTGAGCTGCGGGAAGTGATCCCGGAACATGGTCTCGACCTGCTCCGCCTCTTTCCAGCGGAGGAGGCCGTTGTCGACGAAGATGCAGGTGAGGCGCTCGCCGAGGGCGCGGGCGCAGATGGCGGCGGCGACGGTGGAGTCGACCCCGCCCGACAGCCCGCAGATGACATGCTCGTCGTCGGGGACCTGGGCTTTCACCGCGGCCACCGCTTCTTCGACGAAGGAGCTGGGGGTCCAGTCGCCCCTCAGCCCGGCCACGTCGAAGAGGAAGCCCTCGATGATCTCCTTGCCGTGCTGGGTGTGCGTCACCTCGGGGTGGAACTGCAGGCCGTAGATCTTGCGCTCGAAGTTGGCGATCGCGCAGGCGGGCGTGCTCTCGTTCTCGCCGATGGTGACGAAGCCCTCCGGGAGCTCGGCGATGCGGTCGCCATGGCTCATCCACACGTCGAGCGTGGCGTGGTCCTTGAGGCGATCGAAGACCCCTTCCGAGCGGGTGACGACGACGTCCGCGGCGCCGTACTCGTGCTTGTCGGCGCGCTCGACCTTGCCCCCGAGGAGCTGGGCCGTGAGCTGCACGCCGTAACAAATGCCCAGCACCGGGACACCCAGCTCGAAGACGTGGGGGCCGATCTTTGGCGCGTCTTCGCCGTAGACGCTCGAGGGACCACCAGAGAGGATGATGGCCGACGGCTTCAACGCATCGATGCGCTCGTCGGCGAGGCGGAAGGGGTGGATCTCACAGTAGACCCCGGCCTCACGCACGCGACGCGCGATGAGCTGGGTCGTCTGCGAGCCGAAGTCGAGGATGAGGACGAGCTCGTGCTGGCTGGCCGGACGCATGGTCGACGCTGGCGCTACCACGTCGGGGCCGGCGTCGCCATGACCGAGGCGGCTCTGCGGTCCCCTCATCGGAGAGAATGAGCTACGGTCCTCCCGTGCGTTCGGTCGTGCTCATCTTCGGGCTCAGCTTTCTGGCCCTGGGCTGCAACAACAAGGGCGGGTCCTCCGACGGCCCCGCCCCAGCGGCTTCGAACATCCCGCGAGCAGCTCCTTCGGCCACCGGCGCCCAATACGACCTGCCTTCAGGACCCATCCCCGTCCCCAAAGGACTGCCCCGCAACGAGGGCGCAGGCGGGGGCGGAACCGCCATGTGATGATGCGACCCACGATGCCGGGCCTCTCCGAATCTCTCTTCTTCAGGCCCTTGTTGATCGGCTTGGTACTGCTCGCGATCGGCTGCCCACCCCCGCCGAGTCTGCCGGGCGGACCGCCCCCCGAGTACGAGCCTCCCCGAACCTACGACCTCGACGGCCCGAAGGCCCCCGAGCCGACGCCGCCGGAGCCCGTAGTACAGCCTGCGCCGCCCGAGCCCGTGGTGGAACCGGTCCCCGCGACGACGGCATCGGCGGCTCCATCGGTCGTGCCCTCGGCTTCGGCCGCACCTTCGGCCGCGCCGTCGGCGTCGGCGTCGGAGGACGTGAAGCCGTGAGCGACGACCGCACCCGCGAGGAGCTTCTCGCGCGCTGCAGCGAAGCCAAGGTGGCCACCCGCGTCCTGGCGACGGTGGAGCGCGAGCAGAAGGACGCCGCGCTGCACCGCATCGCCGCCACCCTGCGGCAGCGTAAAGCCGAGGTGATGCAGGCCAACGCCCGTGACGTGGCCGATGCGCGGGCCGCCGACCTGAGCGCGGCCATGGTCGACCGCTTGGTCCTCGACGAGGATCGCATCGAAGGCGTGGCCCGCGCGGTCGAGGAGATCGCCGCGCTGCCCGACCCCGTGGGCGAGGTGGTCGGGATGTCGCGGCGGCCCAACGGGCTGCTTGCGGGGCAGGTGCGCATCCCCCTCGGCGTCATCGCGATGATCTACGAGTCACGTCCCAACGTGACCGTCGACGCGGCGGCACTCGGTTTGAAGAGCGGCAACGCCGTCCTCTTACGCGGGGGCAAGGAGGCCCGCCATTCGAACGAAGCCCTCGGTGCCATCGTGCGCGAGGGGCTACGCGAGACCGGCCTTCCGGAAGGCGCGGTGCAGATCATCCCGCCGCTCAGCCGCGAGGCGACCAAGGTCTTGCTCGGGCTGTCGGGCCACATCGATCTGCTCATCCCGCGCGGCGGCGAGGGACTGATCCGGTTCGTCACGGAGCACGCGCGGGTCCCCGTGGTGCAGCACTACAAAGGCGTGGTTCACGTCTACGTCGACGAGGGTGCCGACGTCGAGATGGCCGCCGCGATCGTGAAGAACGCCAAACTTCAACGCACCGGGGTGTGCAATGCGCTCGAGTGCCTGCTGGTGCACGAGGCGGTCGCCGAGACCTTCTTGCCCCACCTGACGTCGCTCATCGAAGACGATGGGCTCGAGGTGCGCGGGGACGAGAAGGTGGTCGCCGCGGTCGAAGGGGCCAAGGCCGCGACCGATGCGGATTGGGGGGCCGAGTTCCTCGCTCCCATCCTCGCGGCGCGGGTGGTGCCGAGCTTCGAAGACGCGCTCGACCACATCGCGCGCTACGGCTCGGGTCACACCGAAGCCATCATCACGGAGCACTACGCGCGGTCGCAGCGCTTCCTCCGCGAGGTGGAGGCGAGCTGCGTGCTCGTCAACGCCAGCACCCGTTTCAACGACGGCGGCATGCTCGGCCTCGGGGCCGAGGTGGGGATCTCGACCAGCAAGCTGCACGCCTACGGGCCGATGGGTCTGACCCACCTCACGACCCTCAAGTGGGTGGTGCAAGGCCAGGGGCACGTGCGCTAGGCGAGAGTTACTGTCATAATAGGCCCTACGGGGTGGGACCTTCCCGTGGCTCGCTGCCCCCGACGGAGACACATACGCTTGGAAATTCAGAAGCAGTACGACGGTAAGACGGCGTCCAAAGACGACAAGCCGGCTGACAACACTCTCCTGAACCCCACCGAAGATCTCGACGAGGCGCGCGAGCTCGTGGCCTCCGACGAGGCGCGTCGCATCGCGGCCGCCATCGCCGCCTCCGGCCTCGACAAGAAGGCGGCCGGGGTCGAGGTCATCGATGTGACGGGCAAGGTGGACTACGCCGAGCTTTTGGTCCTGATGACGGGTCGAAGCGATCGCCACGTGCACGCCATCGCCAAGGGCGTGCAAGAAGACCTCAAGCGAGAGCACGGCATCGCGCCCCTCTCGGTCGAGGGTCTCTCGGCCGCGCAATGGGTGTTGCTCGACTTCAACGACGTCGTCGTTCACGTCTTCCAGCAGGACACCCGAACCTTCTACGACATCGAGGGGCTCTGGATCGACGCGCAGCGCGTGTCGGTGCCGCATCCCCCGCCGCGCGACGAAGCCCGGGCCGCCGCGAAGGACGAGTGAAGCTCCGCATCGTGGCGGTGGGCTCCGTGAAGGAACGCCACCTCCGGGAGGCGATCGACGTCTATGTCGGTCGCCTCGAACGCTACTGCCGCGTCGAGGAGGTGGAGGTCAAAGACGGGCCCAAGGTGGCCGACGCCCTCGAGCGTGCGTGCAAGGACGCGATCGTGGTCGCCCTCGAAGTCCACGGCGACACCGTGAGCTCCAAGCAGATGGCGAAGCGCGTCGAACGCCTCGCCTCGCAGGGCAAAGGGATCGTGGCCTTCGTGATCGGAGGCGCCGACGGTCTGCCCGAGAGCTTCTCCCGCGCGGCCCGGGAGCGGTGGAGCATGTCGAAGATGACCTTTCCCCACCGAATCGCGCGGCTGATGCTCAGCGAGCAGCTCTACCGCGCGATGACCATCCTGCGCGGCGAGCCCTACGATCACTGAGCCGGGAGGCTCTCGGCCGCTGCCTTTTCCAGCAGGCGATCGCCCCCGGCGGCGCGCCAGCGCGCGAAGGTTGGTGACGTGGCTTGGCGACGCTCGCGCCACATGCCGCCGACCCAGCCCCGGTAGCGCTTGGTCTGATCGGAGAGCTCACCCGTCTGCTCGAGGAATCGGCGAAAGGCGGTCGGTCCGCCATTGTAGGCGCCAGCCGCCCGGCTGACCGACTCGTCGACGTCGGGGGTGGCGAAGGCCGCGAGTTGTTGCTGGAAGTAGTAGGCCCCGAAGTCGACGCTCACCGCGGGCTCCGAGAGGCGAACCGGGGACGGGGCGGGAAGCCTGCGCTCGGTGGCGATGATCCCCGCCGTCGCCGGCATGACCTGCATGAGACCTCGGGCGCCCGTCGGGCTGACGGCCCCGACCCAGCCCCCCGATTCGACGAGGGTCACGATGGCGAGCAGCTCGGCGTCGATGGTGTGAGCCACGGCGGCGGCTTCGAGTGCGCCCCGGTGGCGTCGAACGGTGGGCGGGAGCCAAGCGATGTCGACCGTGGTGGCTGGAGAGGGCCACTGCGGAGTCGGCTCGATGCTCGGCACGGGGATGGTGCTGAGACCCGCCAACCTGTGCTCGGCCGGGGTGGGCCGTTCACAAGCGATGAAGACCGTCGCTCCGAGTGCGAGCATGACGTACCCAAGGCGCACGAAGCAGAAATGACGAACCTCGCGGGGGCATTCCCGAGCCGTCCGGAGTGCGTCATTCTGCATGGTTAGAGAGAAAGCGTGAGGGTACTGGGCGGTGGAGGCTTGACCGATGGAGGCTTTTCCTTCATAAGTGCGAGCCCTTTTCGGCTCTACAAGAGCAATCAACATGGCCAACTACAAGGTTTTCAACGTTCGGAAGCGCCACGAGTGGCTGCAAAAGCCCCTCAAGAAGAAGCGGATCAAGCGTCGTCAGGCGATGCGGATCGGCCTTTGGGACGCTTGGGAGCGCAAGGGTCTGATCTCCGCCGAAGAACCGGCGGCTGCCGAGGCGGCGCCCGAGGAGTCCTGAGCTCCTCCGCTGCTCTCGCTGATCATTCTTTTTTGGGGCCATCGTGATGGCCCCGCTTCCCATCGACGACGTCCTCACGGACGTGGTCGTTTCCGTTTGTGAGCACGGCGCCGCCGTGGTCGAGGCCGAGCCCGGTGCCGGCAAGACCACGCGGGTGCCGTCTGCTCTGTTGGACGTCGTCGAGGGCCAAGTGGTGGTCCTCGAACCGCGGCGGCTCGCGGCGCGGCTCGCTGCGACGCGCGTGGCCGTCGAACGCGGCGGCGCGGTCGGTGATGAGGTGGGCTATCAGGTCCGCTTCGAGAACCGCACGAGCCAAGCGACCCGGCTCCGCTTCGTGACGGAGGGGATCCTCCTTCGCCAGCTGATGAGCGACCCCGAGCTGCGGGGCGTCGGGGCCATCGTGCTCGACGAGATCCACGAGCGTCACCTGACGGGCGACGTCGTGTTGGCGCTGGCCGAGTCGCTACGCCGACGACGAGGCCTGAAGGTCGTGGCCATGAGCGCCACCTTGGATGCGGAGCCGGTGGCGAAGCTTCTGGGGGACGCGCCACGGGTGCGAAGCGAAGGTCGGCAGTTCCCGATCGCCATCGAGTACGTAGCAGCGAGTCGCGAGCCGCTCGAGCGCCAGGTGGCGATGACGGTGCGCCGTCTCGTACGCGACGAAGCCGTGGACGGGCACGTGCTGGTCTTCTTGCCGGGCGCGGCGGAGATCCGTCGCGCTGAGGAGGCCTGCGCCGCCCTCGCACGCGACGAGGGGGTCGCCGTGCTTCCCCTTCACGGCGACCTGCCTCCCAGCGCTCAGGACGCAGCGGTGGGCCCGAGCGACCGCCGCAAGGTGCTCCTGTCCACGAACGTGGCCGAGAGCTCGCTCACCATCGACGGCGTGGTAGCCGTGGTGGACAGCGGCTTGCACAAGCAGGCCCGCGCCACCGGCCTGTTGCCCGAGCTCCGAGAGGTGCCCATCAGTCAGGCCTCAGCCAAGCAGCGGGCCGGGCGTGCAGGCCGCACGGGGCCGGGCCGCTGCGTGCGGTTGTACTCAGAGGGCGACCTGCTGCGCAGGCCGTCGTTCGACACCCCGGAGGTCGAGCGCGTCGAGCTCGACGAGGCGGTGCTCGCGGTGAGCATGGCCGGGAGGCGAATGGACGAGCTGTCGTGGCTGACGCCGCCTCCGGCGGAGGCGGTGCAGCGCGCGCAGGCGAGCCTGCGCGCGATCGGGGCGGTGGACGAGAAGGGGCCCACG
This sequence comes from Polyangia bacterium, assembly GCA_030426145.1. Taxonomy (GTDB): domain Bacteria; phylum Myxococcota_A; class Polyangia; order Polyangiales; family Polyangiaceae; genus JAPYTK01. The sequence goes on along the minus strand of JAUHZF010000054.1, from coordinate 23,554 downwards.
GAGCTGGGTCGCCGGCTCGCACGGTTGCCCTTGTCGCCGCGTCTCGGGCGGGTGCTCTACGAGGCGTGTCGACGCGACGTGGTGGAGGAGGCGGCGACCGCCCTGGCGGTCGTCGCCGAGCGGGTGCGGGCGGGGCGCAGCGTGAACCTCTGGCACCACGTCGAGGCCTTCGAGGACCGTGGCACGTCGCGTCGGAAAGCGGGGATGAGGGCGAAACGCCAGCTGGTGCGCGCGGCGGAGCGGCTTCGGGTCGACAGGCTCGACGACGTGGGTCCCGAGCCCGTCACCGCAGCGCTGCTGACGGGTTTCGTGGACCGGGTGGGCAAGGTGGTGGGACAGGACGGCCATCGCCAGCGCGTCGCGCTGGCGGGGGGCGGGATGGCGACGGTGGCGGATGGTGAGGGGTTCCTCATCGTGCTCGAGGCGCGGCAGAGCCGGCCCTCGGTGCCGGCGACGGTGTCGCTGCTGGCCCCGGTGTCGGCAGACCTGCTGCTCGATGTGGCTGGCGATCAGGTCGAGATGAGCGAGGAGCGGCTCTACGACCGGGCGCGGGACCGGGTGGACGTGGTGGAGGAGATGCGGCTCGGGCGCCTGGTATTGCATGGGTCTCGGAGCCGGGCGAAACCCGGACCCGAGACCCTGGCGGTTCTGCTCGAGGCTTTGGGTGATGCGCCGGTGGACCCCGACCTGAGCGCGCGCGTCGCCCACGCGCGCGCTGCGGGGGGCAAGCTCCCGGCGTTCGACGAAGCGGCGCAGCGCGAAGCGCTGCGACGGTTTGGCGAGGGGGCGACATCGCTGGCGGAGCTGAAGGCGCTACCGCTGGCCACCTTGTGGATGCAGGCCCTCGACGCCGACGCACAACGCGACTTGCAGCGCCTCGCTCCAGCGACCGTCGCCCTCGCCGAAAAGCGGGTCCCGGTCCACTACCCTGCTCACGCGCCGGCGTTCGTCGAAGGCTACGTGCAGGACTTCTTCGGCTTGGCCGACGGGCCCCGCCTCGGCACCACCCCACTCACCATCAAGCTTTGGGCCCCCAACCGCCGCCCCCTTCAGGTCACCGACGATCTCGCCGGCTTCTGGCATCGCCACTACCCCGACCTCAAGCGCCAGCTGTCCCGCCGCTACCCCAAACACCACTGGCCCGCCGAGCCTGCCAAGGCCCCCGCCAAGCTCCTCGAGCGGCACCTCTAATCCTCGAGGTTCGAGGTTCGAGGTTCGAGGTTCGAGGGTCGAGGTCGAGATCTACCCGACGATGAGCCGGCCTTCTCGCATCACCCAGCGCGTCATGGGTGTTCCCCAGGGTTGGAGCAGCTCTGCCTCGCGGCTCAGGTCCCAGCCCACGAGGTCGGCGGGGCCACCCTCGAAGACGCGGCCGCGATCCGGCAATCCCAAGCTCGCGGCCGCCCATCGCGTGGCCCCGAGGATCACCTCCTCCAGGGTCATTCCGTACTGTCTCGCCGCGAAGGCCATGGCCAAAGGCAGGCTCTCCGTCGGCGCGGTGCCCGGGTTCGCATCGCTCGCGACCACCAGCTTCACGCCGCCCTCGCGCAATGCGGACACCGGCGGGGCCGCCTGCGCCAGAGTGAACGCCGCCACCGGCAACATCACCGCTGCCGTGCCCGCCTCGGCCAAAGCCGCAACGCCTTCCGGCGAGATGTGCTCGACGTGGTCGACGGAAGCGGCGCCGAGCGACGCAGCCATCTCGGCCCCGCCCACATCGGCGAACTGTCCCACGTGCACGCGTACACCGAGGCCGAGAGCCCTCGCCTTCTCGAGCACCGGCCTCGCCTGCTCGACCGAAAACGCGTTCCGATCGACGTAGGCGTCGACGAAGCGCGCCAGGCCATCTGCCGCAATCCCGTCGAGCCATTCTCCGCAGGCCTTTGCATGGGCATCGCGGTCCTGCCCTGGCGGCACGGCGTGCAGCCCGAGGTAGGTCGGCACCACGCCTGGCAGCCGCGGGTCTTCCGCGACACGGGCCACGGCTTCGAGCTGCTTTCGCTCGGAGGCCTCATCGAGGCCGTAGCCACTCTTCACCTCTACGGTGGTGACCCCGAGCCGTGCCATCCGGCGGAGCCGCGCGGTCAAGGTCTCGGCCACGTCGCCCGTGGTCGCGGCACGGACCGCACGCATGCTCGCCACGATGCCCCCGCCAGCGGCCCCGATGGCCTCGTAGTCGGCCCCGGCCAGGCGCATGGCGTACTCTTCGCCGCGCTGGCCCACCCAGGCGGCGTGGGTGTGGGCGTCGACCAACCCTGGCGTCACCAAGTCGGTGGCGACGTCCACCCCACTGAGGTGCTCGTCGGCCGGCACGATGGCGTCCACCTTGCCGTCCCCGATCCGAAGGACCACATCCTCGCGCACACCGAGGGGCGCGTCCTCCGGGCCATCCGCCGTCACCAAGCGCCGCGCCCGCACCGTCCACATCGAACTCCGCCTCATCCCGTTCTCTCCATCGCCGTCGCCAGCGCCCGCGCCGCCTCGGCCGCCAAGGCCTCGAGCGGCGCATTCGTCTCTACCCCTCCCCCAAATCGCTCGGCCATGCGGTCGACCCGGCCCGCGGCCTCGGTCACCCGCGCCGCGAAGCTCGCGTCGCGTTCCGTTTCCCGCACCAGCGCTTCGTGGGCGCGCTCCTGCGCATCCTCATCGCTGCAGATGAGCACCGCGTCGCACCCGGCACGCACCGCCGCCACCGCCGCGTCTTCGATGGCAAGGCCCAGGCTCTTCGACAGCGCCCCCATCTCGAGGTCGTCCGAGAAGAGCACGCCCGAGAACCCCAAGCGGTGGCGCAAGAGCTCCGTTGCAAACCGCGCGTCCAGGGTCGCGGGTGCGCTGTCGCCATCATCACCGCGGTAGACCACATGGGCGCTCATCACCGCCGCCAAGTCCGTCGCCGCGGCGGCTCGGAACGGCGCGAGCTCGACGGCTTCGAAGACCTCGCGCGGCCGAGCCACGACGGGCAGCGCGAGGTGGCTGTCGACATCGGTATCGCCGTGCCCGGGGAAGTGCTTTCCGCAGGCGGCGACGCCCGCCGCCTGCAAGCCGCGCGCAAAGGCGAGCCCATGCCGGATCACCACATCGGGCTCGGACCCGAAGCTGCGGTCGCCGATGACCGGATTGTCGGGGTTGGAGTCGACGTCGAGCACGGGAGCGAAGTCGATCGAGAAGCCCAGGGCCTTGAGCTGGGCGCCCAAGGCGCGCGCGACCTGCCCGGTGAGGGCCTCGTCGTCGATCTGCCCGAGCCGTCGCATGGGTGGGAGCTTCAGCACCGGCTCCTTCAGCCGTGCGACGCGGCCGCCCTCTTGGTCGACGGCGACGAGACCGCCAGCCTCGATCACCTGTCGATTGAGCATGGCGACCTGCTCGGGCCCATCGATGTTGCGGCCGAATAGAATCGCCCCCGCGCGCTGCCCTTCCTCCAGGGCGCGCGCGAAGCGCGCAGGTAGGCTGGTCCCCGAGAAACCCCCGAAAATCAACCGGCCACACGCCTTCATCGCGGCGACTCTACACCGGGACCGGCGCTACTGCAGCGCTGCGAGCGCCGCCGCTGGATCGACCTTCCCCGCCCGTCGCGCGGGCCCCAAGGCGCCGAGAAGCGAGAAGAGCGCGGCGAAACCGAGCGCCCCCAAGACCAGCCACGGTGGGAAGTCGAAGAAGGTCTCGGGCTTGAAGGGGAAGTCGGGCAAGCGCGTGGCCCCGAGCCGGTCGGCCCCGAGGCTCAGGGCCCAGGCCACCAAGACCCCCATCGCGCCACCGACCATCCCCACGGTGAGCGCGAGCGCGAGCAACCACTTCATCATGTCTCCACCGGTGGCGCCGAGCGCGCGATAGAGGGCGATCTCTCGGCGGCGGTCGTTGACCAAGACCCGAAAGGTGTAGGCGATGTTCGAAGCCGACACGATGAGGATGATGCCCGCCACGAGCGCGAGCAGCGCCATCACGCCGCTCAACAGGACGCTCACATCACGCGCGCGGGTGTCCTTTGGCGTGAGCCCGAGCTCGTCGGCGAGCTCGACCACTTCGCCGACCTTGTCCTTCTCGGCCACCTTCACCATGACGCTGCTGTAGGCATCGCCGGCACCGTCGCCGCTGAACTCCACGTTCCAGCGGCGCACGGTCTGGATGGGCATGGTGATCCCGATGTCGATGGCGCGATCGCTGATCCCCACGACCCGGGCGTGCACCCAGCGGGGTGTGCCCTGCTTGGCCTGGCCGAGGTACGACTCGCCGATCCACATCTTGAAGACCATGCCCTCGGCGCGCGACAGGAGCTTCTCTCCGATCTGGGGGTAGCCGTGGGCAGGTGCGATGCTCTTGTCGAAGAGCTCGATGATGTAGCGGCTGACGACCGCCGGCACTGGGTCGACGCAGAAGCCCTTCTCGTTCTGCCGCGCTTCGCAATACTGCGGCGCCTTGCACTCCTTGGTCGTGGCGCATCGCTGACACCCCCCCGAGCCTTCGCATGCCTCCAAGGGGTCGCGGAATGGTAGGTCGCCGACCTCCCCTACCAACGCGGGATCGATGCCGTCGGCGATCATCTCGCCGGTGTTCAGGTCACGCCCGAGCAGCTCTTTTCCCCCGCGGGCAGAGGCGGGAAAGCTGAACTGGAGCTTGGGGTAGACGCCAGCCACGAAAGGTGAGGCCTCCAGGGCCTCGATCTCGTCCTTCTCGATGCGAGGCGCCTTGGCCCCGCCGCCGAGCGCGAAGCTCGCGAGCTGACCGAAGCTCGATCCCTTGGGCGGCTCGAGCTCGACTTGGTCGATGGGAAAAACCTCTCCGAGCAACACGCCGCGTACCCCGAGGCCGAGCGCGAGGAAGAAGACGAGTGCCGCCGTGCCGGCCATGATGCCGAAGCCGCTCGTGACGAGCGCCCCCCGCACGCGCACCAGGTCGCGAAGAACAAGCTTGTTGAGGGCGCTCAGTCGCACGTCATTCCTCTTCCACCACTTTGCCCGCCGCGAGCCGAATGATCCGCGATGCCGCCTGAGCCAACTGCTCCTCGTGCGTGACCGCCACGATGGTGAGCCCTCGCTCCTCGTGGAGCCGAGTGAAGAGCTCCGTCACGCTGCGCCCCGTCTCCAGATCGAGGTTCCCGGTAGGCTCGTCGCAGAGCAAGAGCTCGGGTTCCAAGAGAAGCGCCCGCGCGACCGCCAAGCGTTGCCGCTCGCCACCCGACATCGTCGAGGGCATGTCGTCGCCGCGCCCTCCGAGGCCGACTTCGTCGAGCAAGTCGTCGGCGCGCTTGCGTAGCTTGGTCTCATCCGGGCGCTCGCGGACAAATAGGGTGGGGGCGAGCACGTTCTCGCGCGCGTCGACGTGGCCGAGCAGATGAAAGGCTTGAAAGACGAACCCGATCCGCGCTCCCCGCAGGCGAGCGAGCTCCGCGTCTCTCATGGCGCGAACGTCTTGCTCGAAGAGCGAGAGCTTGCCCTCGAAGGTGCGATCGAGGCAGCCCAAGATCCCGAGCAGGGTCGACTTGCCGCAACCACTCGGTCCGAGGATGGCGAGAAACTCCCCTGCCTCGACGTCGAGTGAGACGTGATCCACGGCCACCTTGGTGGCTTTGCCGTCGCCGTAGCGCTTGACGATGTCGGTGGCTCGAACGACCACCTCCGCAGGCTCGACCGTCATGCTCAGAGGGCGGTGACGTCGACCTGCCGGCGATCGACCGAAGCTTCAGCGGCCGCGACGCTCACCGCAACCTTGTTGGTGATCGCGCTCAGCGCCTCGTCGTCCATGCCGAAGATCCGCCGGATGATCCACGGCGGCTTCATGTCGAGGTCGGACTCGTGGTTGAACAAGCCCGCGAGTTGCTCTGCGTAGGCGCGCGACAGCTCTGCCACCGACAGGTTGTCGAAGGCCTGCGCCCGTCGACGGCTGGCGATGGTGGAGGCGACGAGCGCCAAGAAGAGCAGGCTGTAGATCGCCTTCATGCGGCGCCGAGAGACGTCGGGTTTGCGACGCAGCACCTCGCGGATGAAGTGAACGTTGAGCGGGACGTGGAAGGCCTCGTCGCGGGTGAGGATGGTGAGCATCTGCCGCACCGCCGGGTGCTTCGCATGTCGAAGGGTCATGCGGTAGGTGGTGGAGCCGATTGTCTCGAACATGAGGTTGGTGAGCATGATCGTCTCCATCCGCCGAGCCCGTCCGTAGAGTCGGTAGAAGGTGCCGGTCACGGTACCCATGGGGCGGATCTCCCCGCCGAGGTAGTCGATGAACTCGGTGAGAAGCTCGCGGTGCCAGCCCTCTTCGTCTCCGTAGAGCTTCAAGGCCTCGGCGAGCTCGGGGTCGAGGGCAGCCATCTCGTCGGCGAGCTCGTGCGCCTGGCGCAGGCCCGACTCCTCGGCGCGGTACGCAGCGTTGAAGAAACGGATGGCCGCGTCGCGCTCGACCTCGCTCGCGAAGGAGATCGGCTCGCTCAGGTCGAGGTACTCCTCATCCATCGTGGAGGCGCGGTAGCGGAGCTTGTCGAGCCACCACGACGTGGGGCGGTGGGTCGCGTGTGTCCGCCGGCGCGACGGCGTGCGGGAGGAAGAGGCTCGGGCGGCCCCGGCCGGGGGGGTCATGGCTTCTGCCGTCATCTCGGCCCGGTATAGCTCACCGTAAGGCGATTCGACACCCCACGGCACGCCAGCGCCGTCACAACTCGTGGTGCATGAGGTTGTGGGGCGAGCGGTAGTACTGGTTCGGAGAGTAGTTCCCCAGATTGGACACGCGCGCGACGTAGATGCAGGCGTAGTCGTCGACCTGCGACCCGAAGAGGGAAAGCTCCCCCGAGTCCTTGAGGAGGGAGCCCCAGTAGGGGTGGAAGCGCCGGTCGAGGCCGCGGCGCAGGCCACGCGCCTCGCGATCGAGGGCGCGGAGCTGGCGGCGTATCGCGCCGAGGAGTTGCTTGCGGTGAGCGAGGTCGGCACGGCCGCGCTCGGCGTCGCCGTTGGTGGCGCGCTGACCACGACGAACCGCCTGCTGCTGCTCCCGCAGGTCGTCCTCGAGCTCGAGGCGGCGGGCCTCGATGTCGCTCCACCGGTAGGCCTCGTCGCGGCCCTCCTGGTGGGCCGCGATCTCGGCGACGAGCTCGGGGATCACCATCGCGGTCCGCCACGCCGAGTCTTTCTTCGAACGCAGCATGTCGCCGTAGATGTGGTCGCCGACGTAGAGCACGCGGTTGCCGGTGACGCCGAGGGCCTTCTCCAGCACGTGCAGATTGCCCCCTTGGTACAGGCGCCCCTTCTCGAGGGGGAGCTCGGCCGGCGACGTCTGGTCGTCGTCGTCGACCAAGAGCAGCGGATTGCGCTCCTGGAAGAAGACCGGCTTGCGTGCGCTGCAAATGATGGCGTCGAAGTAGTGTTGGAAGGTGGGGTAGTCGGCGAGTTGCCCCTCGAGCAGGTGGCGGAGCAAGACGCGCGTGTAGGCCGGCCCCGAGTTGGTGAGGAGGAACAGGCGCTTTCCCGCCGAGCGCAGCCGGTGGAGGGCAGGCGCGAGCGACGGATCGCGCTCCAGGAAGGCATCGGGATCGGCCATGACCGGCTTCAGGATGGTCCCGTCGCGATGGGCCTCGTCGATGCAACTCCGGATGTCGTTGAAGAGTCGGGTGTACTTCACCGACTGCTTCCGCTCGTCGAAAGCCTCCACCATGGTGGCGAACATGCAGGCTTCGCTGAGCGCGTAGAGCGTGTCGATCCAGTGGTAACGCGAGCTCTTGTGGCGCAGCTTGCGCTCGTAATAGAGGGCGCGAAGCTCGTTCCGGCTCAGCTCTTTGAGGCCGTGGTAGCCCTTGCGAACGATCTTGAAGCGGTTGAGCTTGAGGATGTTGCCGAGGTGCTTGTCGACCAGCAGCCCGCGAATCGCAAAATCGAGCGGATAGTGAAGCTCACGCAGCCACGGTGGGTATCCCCGCGCCACGAGCTTGTCGACGGTGGCCTCGATGCTCAGCCGATCCATCGCCTCCTGCTGATAGATGGCGAGGGTGTAGTCCATGTCGAAGCCGACCCAGGCCACGCGCGACATCTTCAGGTCTCGATTGACGAAGACCCGGCCGGGCCCTCGAGCCCGCCGCTCGAGGCGAGGCGCCGCATCATCCGGAATGGGTAACTCCAGCTGCACTCCCTACAAAGGTAGCCCACCCAGCCCCACGACGCCGCATTCCTAACCCCCACGAGCACCGATCAGCCCCCCCAAACGGTCACGACCTCGCTCTCGTCCTCGTTCTCGCTCTCGCTCTCGCTCTCGAACTCGACCTCGCTCACGATCTCGCACTCGACCTCGCTCTCGCACCTCGAACCCCGAACCCAAACCGGCTTCCATCCCGAAAGGCCACGAGGCGCCCCCCAAGGCAGCGGCAGCCGCGCGAAGCGCGCCTCGGGGGTGGGGCCCCACGAGCGAAGCGAAGTGGGGCGGGGGGCTCGAAGAGCCCCCCGAGGGAAGACACGATGAGGCGGCGAACAGGGTGGGTGGTTGCGTAGGGCTGCCTCCGCCTTCGCCCCGCCAGGGGCGGAGGTAGACCGAAGCAACCACCCCGGGAGCCGCCCTCAGAGATCACTGCAGCAGCGGAAGCCGGTGGAGTAGTCGTGGTACTTCGGCGAGTGAGCGGTGGTCTTGTAGTCGCAGCCGTCGCCGTGTTGGTGCACGTCGAGGTAGTAGCCGCCGCGGAAGGTGCCCGTGCGGGTTGCGGTCCACTCGTGCAGGTTGCCGACCATGTCGTAGAGGCCGAAGCTGTTGCGGCACTTCTTGAACTTGCCCGCCGGTGCGCATGTTCCTGCGGGGCGGTTGCGGCGCTCGTCGTTGAGGTTCTCGTAGGTGTAGGCCGACTGGGGTGCCGCCTTGCCGTCCTTACCGAAGAGCTTGTTGAAGTGGCTCACGCCGCGATCGTTGCACCGGCCCGGCTAATGCTTCTCCCCGTAGGGCCAGGCCGTGGGCTTCTTTCCCTTGCAGGCGCGAATCCACTCGCTGTCGGTGCAGAGGCGTTTGCCGCTGTTGTGGCAGGCGAGCTCAGCCTGGTCCCGGCTGATGTATCCCTGCGGCATGCGCCCCTTGCGCACGAGGGCGCGGATGTTGGTTTTGTTGCCCACGGGCTCGAAGGGAGACATCCGCCGCAGCTTTCCGCTCGGCAGGACCTCGGCCACGTAGGCCTCGTAGCGATCGATGCAGAACTTCCCGTCCACCTTCGCCATGTTCGCGAAGCAGGTACCCTTCTTCTTCTTCGGGATGTTCACCTTCACCGGCTTGTCGCCCTTCGCGGTGCGCGCGACCTTCTTCGGCCCGGGCTTGGGCGCGGGGGCGTCGTCGCGGCCGGCCTTGCGGATCTCGTTGCGTGAGCGGCGCTTCGACTTGCGCTTTTTGCTCGGGCCACGACCAGGCGGGTGCTCGTCCTTCTTCTCTTTCGCGTAGGCGGGCGTCGCAAAACCACCCGTCTGGTCGACGGGCACGAAGACCAACGCCCCCAGCAGCGCGAGCTGCCATGGGCCATGTCGTCCGAGCAACCCCATGATCCTGCCGATGCCGGAGCGGCGAAGGCCGTCCCCGCGCGAGATTGTGCTTGTTGGTAGCACGCTCGTCGAGCATGCAAGGCCAAGCCATGGCCGAGCAAGGAACCGACCCCAAAGCCGACGAGCGGCCCACCGCCACCATCCGCCACAGCCCCGAAGACTTCGTGGTCGACGAGCTGCCGGCCTACGACCCCTCAGGCACCGGCGACCACGTCTTCGTCCACCTCCGGAAACGCGGACTGACCACCCTGGAGCTGGTTCGGCGTCTGGCCGAGGCGGTCGAGGTCTCCAAAGACGACATCGGGGTGGCGGGCATGAAAGACCGCCACGCGGTCACCACCCAGTGGATCTCCATCCCTTGGCGGGACGAGCTCGACGCGCTTCGTGCGCGGGCCGACCTCGAGGACGTGGACCTCCTCGCCCTCGAGCGCCATGGCCACAAGCTGCGCACCGGCCACCTCAAGGGCAACCGATTCACCCTCACCCTGCGTGAGCTGAGCCCAGGCGCCGCGACCAGCATCACGGCTGGCCTCGAGAGACTCGCGACCACCGGGGTGCCGAACGCCTTCGGCCCCCAACGCTTCGGCCGCGACGACACGCTCGGCGATGAGGCCACCGCGTGGGTGCGCGGCGAGCGGCGTCCTCCCAAGGACAAGCGAAAGCGCCGGCTTTGGTTCTCTTCTTTTCAGTCTAAACTATTCAATATAATCCTCTCAATGCGTCGAGACGCAGATACCCTCGCCACGGCGCTGGAGGGCGACCTCGTGCGCAAACACGACACGGGCGGCATGTTCACGGTGGCCCCCGAGGACGTGCACGATGCGGCGAACCGCGCTCGCTCGGGCCTGCTGTCCGCCACCGGTCCCATGTTCGGGGCCAAGATGCGGTGGCCCGAAGGTGACGTCGCGAAGCTGGAGCGCGAGGTCCTCCACGATGCGATCGGCGACGCAGATCTGGGTGACTTCAAGCGCTACGGAGAAGGCACCCGGCGGTCCTTTCGGTTCATGCTGGAAGATCTCGGCATCCGATCGGGTGATGGTGACGAATCCCTTACCGTGAGCTTCGTGCTTCCGAAGGGCGCCTACGCCACCACGGTGCTCTCAGAAGTGTGTCACTGGACCGACCCGCATCGACCCAAGTCGTGAAATGTAGAGTCACAAAGAATCTTCTGGCCACCGGCGGCCTCCATCACCATGAAGTGGGGGCCCCCTGGCCGTTGATGGCTTGGTGCAACCCTGATACGGATAAAAACGAAAGTCGTTTTCAATAACGATACGTCACATTTGACGGCCCCACGGTGCGCGTGGTTGCTCGACCGCAACCATCGAGCCGGTAGAAAAAGACCTCACCACGAAAAGAACCAAGCCTCTGCTGGGTTGACCCCGTAGGAGGGCGCTCCTTCCCTCGCTTGTGAAGGAGCTCGCGCCGAAGCGCTGCCCCCCCACCGACCCAGCCGCCCGCGGGGCGAAGGCGAAGGAGAACGATGGAGCAAAGCCCACTCATCACTTGGCTCGAACGAATCATGACCGGCTTCGGTGCCGGCTGGGTCATGTACTTGATGCTCGGACTGTCCGTGATCTCGGTCGCCGTCATCCTCGAGCGTGCCTGGTTCTTCAATTCTCTGCGTGACGACCTGAGCGTGCTCGCCAAGGACCTGCGCGAGGCCCTCGACGACGGGCTCGCCGCGGCCAAGAAGCGCATGCAGGCCTCCCCGTCCGCCGAGGCGGCGGTGGTGATGGCGGGTCTCGCGACCTACGAGAAGGGCCCCAAGGCGGCCGAGGAAGCGATGGAAGGCGCCAAGGCCCTGCAGCGCATGAAGCTCGAGAAGCGCCTCGTGTACCTCGCCACCCTCGGCAACAACGCCCCGTTCATCGGGCTGTTCGGTACCGTCATCGGCGTCATCGGCGCCTTCAAGGCCCTCGGCGACCAGGCCGCGGTGCCCGCCGCTGAAGCCGCCGCGCAGGCCCTCGCGCCCACCGAGGTGATGAGTTCGATCTCGGAGGCGCTCGTCGCCACCGCCGTCGGCATCTTCATCGCGATCCCGGCCGTGGCCGCAAACAACTACTTCATGCGCGCCACCAAGCGCGTGTTGGCCAACACCGAGGCGCTCACCCGCGTGCTCCTGAGCCACATGAAGGCCGACCCGGAATGGGCCGCAGCGCAGACCAGCGGAAGCACCAGCAGCCGCTCCAAGAAGTCCAAGAAGGAGGACTGACCGGTGGCCGGCGGAGCAGGTGAAGACGAAGATGGGATGATCTCCCAAATCAACGTGACGCCCCTCGTGGACATCACGTTGGTGCTGCTCATCGTGTTCATGGTGACGGCGAAGATCATCGTCTCGAGCGCCCTCCCCTTGGATCTGCCCAAGGCCGCGTCGGGCGACACCGTGCAGCTCGTCTTCAGCATCGACATGCGCGAAAACGGCGAGATCTACATCAACAACGATCGCGTCCAGGACGAGAAGCAGATCATGGCCAAGGCGAAGAAGGCCCTGGCCGACAACCCCAAGATCCGCGCCGTCATTCGAGCCGGCAAGGCCGTGCCGCACGGCAAGGTCATCCGCATGCTCGACATGCTCAAGACCGCCGGGATCAACAAGATCGCCTTCGGCGTCACCCCCATCTCCCAAGAGGGAGGCGGCGAGAAGAAGTCCCCCGCCCCGGCCCCCGCGGCCACGAACTGAGCCGATGGAAGGCACCGCCTACACCCCCCGCACCCAGACCGATCCGCTGACGGCCGTTCAGCGGATCGGGCGTAAGGCGGCCTACAACGGGCTGTACGGCGGCCTGATCATCGCCCTCCTGACCCACGTCATCCCGGTCTCGAGCCGCGACTTCACGCCCTACTACATCCGCTTGTGGGAAGAGGCGCTGCGCCGCGATCTGAAGAGCTACATGCTCGTCGAGGTCGAAGTCGACATGGTCGACGACGACGAGAAGAAGAAGGACGAGCCCAAAGACCCCGAGCCCGAGCCTCCTCCCCCGGAGCCGGAGCCCGAGGTCGTTCCGCCCGACCCCATCGAGCCGCCCGATCCCATCGAGCCGCCCGATCCCACCGACCCTCCGCCGACCGACGACACACCGCCGCCGGACGACCCCTACGCCGACATCGAGCCTCCCCCCGAGGCGGCCCAGGCCGGCAACGCGCTCACCGCGGATGGCGTCGACCTCACCGGGGACGGCCTCGTGACCAACCCCAATGGCGACGGCTACAAGGGCGGCTACAGCTCGAGCAAGGGCACGGGCAAGACGGCCCAGAACAATCCCAACGCCAAGACGGGCGGTACGCCCGGCGGCAAGGGCACCGGGCCCGCCAAGCCACGCCCCAAGTACACGGGTCCCAACCTATCTGCCCCGCCGCAGGCCATCGGCGGTTGGAACTGCGGGTTCCCTCCTCAGGCGAACCTCGAGCAGATCAACAACGCCATCGTCATCATCTCGGTCACCGTGAACAGCCAGGGCCGGGCGGTGCGTGTCAGCGTGCAGACCGACCCCGGCTACGGCTTCGGTTCGCTGGCCAAGTCGTGCGCCATGGCCAAGCGCTACAAGCCCGGCAAGGACCGCGCGGGCAAGCCGATGACGAGGACGCAGGCCTACCGCATCCGCTTCACGCGCTAGCTCCGATCCCAACATTTTCGGGCGGTGAGCGGGCGGTGCTAGGGTGCGCCCGATGGTCGACACCTCCGACCGCCTCGAGCTGTTGAGCAAGGTCCCCCTCTTTGCAGGGCTGACACCGGCTGCCCTCGAGTTGGTGGCCGGCGTGGCCAACGAAGAGACACACCCCACCGGGACCGTGATCTTCGAGCACGGCGACGTGGGCGACAAGCTGTACATCATCCTCACTGGCCGCGTGCGCATCAGCCGCAACGTGCCCGGCATGGGCGAAGAAGCCCTCGCCGTGCTCAACCCGGGCGCCGTCTTCGGGGAGATGGCGCTGCTCGACGACACCCCACGCTCTGCAGATGCACGTGTGCACGAGCGTTGCCGCATCCTCACCATCAGCCGGGAGGCTTTCGAAGACTTGCTCTTCCTGCACAAGGACCTCGCCTACGAGGTGCTGTGGAGCATGGTCCGCATCCTCTCGTCGCGGCTGCGGGAGACCACCGACAAGCTCACGTTCCTGTCGGTGAGCAGCAAGTTCTGACTCACGCGCGCAGCGTGAACCGATACTTCGCCGCCGCCTGCTCCACCTTCTTGGTGTCGAGACGCGGGCCGTCCTTCCAGCCCACCATGGGATCGGCCTCCCATGCGTAACGCTCACCGTCGAGCTCGACCCGCCCCTCGGCCACGGCGCGCGTCACGTCGAGCATGGAGTGCGCTTCGAGGTCGCGCAGCATGGCGATGAAGCGCGCCTGGCGCTCGAGCTCGACGAAGGACGACTGCTCGCGCGCGAGGTAGGCGACGTGGAAGTAGGACGGGGTGAACGCGACGCCCTCGAGCTCGAGCCGGAGCGCCATCTGTCCGAAGAGATCGCGGCTCTCCTGCGCGAGCCCGAGGCCGGGGTGCTCCTGCCCGGGCAGTGCATTGCGCTTGAGCCGCGCGCTGTCGCGCTGGGTGTGCCAGTGCACGTAGAGGACGCGCTGTTCGTCGAGGGTCTTGATCTCGAGCACCGTCTCGACCAGCAGATGCTCACGACCATCGGCGTAAGCGAACAGCCGCACGCGGCCGCGTTCGCCATCTTGCTGCACCTCGACCCGGAACCGACCGTAGCCGATGCGCCTCAGGTACGGGAGGATGCCGTATTGCTCGAGCGCGTACTCGACGCCGCTCTCGGTATAGAAGCCGAAGAGCCTTCGCGTGGGCAGATGACCCACGCCGAGATCGGCGAGCACCTCGGCCATCTCCAGGTCCGGTCCACCCGAGAGATCGGCATGGGTGAGGCGTCGCGCGATGCGCGAATAGGCGGCGTGAATGGCGTCGTAACCATCGGGAATGGGCGTGCGGACGCCAGCGAGGGCGAGTGCGGTTCCCGCGAGCACGCGCCACGCGGGATCGCTGTATCCGCCCCCGGGCAACCACACCTGAGGGCAGCGATAGAGTGCCTCGGCCACCATGAGGTCGCGGCGCCGCACACCATCGAGGGTGAGCCCGAGCGCGCCGAGACGATCCTCGGCCAAGACGTCCCCTCCTGCGATCACGAAGCAGAGACCAGGCTCGGGTACACGGCGCAGCAGATCCGAGAGCGCGGCGAGGTAGACATCGTCACCGCTGTTCTCGGGAAGGAGCGTCTCGTCGGCGCCGTCGACGTCGCCCCAGTCCGAGCCGGAGATCGAGCCGATGTACACCCGGTCGTCGTCGGCGAGGCAGGCTGCCGTGCCATCGGGTGGATGCGCGTCGAGGTCGAGCACCACCACCTGACCCGTGAAGCCCTCGTCACGGAGCACGGCGACCGCAATCGCGATGTCGTTGATGGGACAGAACCCGAAGCCGCGATCGGGGTGGGCGTGGTGGAATCCCCCGAGCAGGTTGAGGGTCGGCGCCTGCCGCCTCAGCGCGAGTCGCGCCGCCTCCAGCGTGCCGCCAGCCGCGAGGCGCGACGTGACGAGGATCTCCTCTGTCGGCAGGTCGTCGGCCACCCCGAAGACCGTCGCCATGCCCTCCTGGGTGTGTAGCGCTTCGATCCACGACGGGGTGTGCACCCGCGCGATGGCGTCGTACCCGATCCGTCGGGGACGTCGTACCGCGTCGGGGCGCACCAACCCGCTGTCGACGAGGTACGACAGCGCGAAGTCGGCCCGCCTCGGCTCGAGGCCGATGCGGCCCGACAGTCCGGGCAGCGGCAAGCGGTACCGGGGGTCGTGCCAGACCGATACCGCGGGCGCGCCGAGCAGAACCCGACGCAACCGGTTGCCGATTCGATGGAGCCGCATACCTCTGGGCTGCGATAGCCCATCACGGCGGCGGCCCCTACCGTCGTCGGTTCACTCGGTGGGTCGGTTCTCGGCGTTCCACGCCCGCATGCCGCCGGCCATGGACGCGACCTTCTCGAAGCCGAGGTTCTCGAGGATGCGAGCACCCTTGCCGGAGCGGCCGCCCGATCTGCACACGACCAGCACCGGCTCGGTCTTGTCCCAGCTCTTCACGTGGGCCTCGACGGTCGCGAGCGGAGCGAGCACCGCACCTGCGATGTGACCGAGCTCGTCGTTGAACTCGTGGGGCTCGCGCACGTCGAGCACCTTCACGTTCTTCGGGCACTCGGCAGCCCAGGCGGTGGACACCTCGGGCACGCCGCTCGGGCCGCGGGTGATGGGTGCCCAGCCGTCCTCCGCGCCCGCCTGCTTCTTGGGC
Organism: Polyangia bacterium; assembly: GCA_030426145.1. Taxonomy (GTDB): domain Bacteria; phylum Myxococcota_A; class Polyangia; order Polyangiales; family Polyangiaceae; genus JAPYTK01. The sequence goes on along the minus strand of JAUHZF010000054.1, from coordinate 7,782 downwards.
GGCGGCTCCATGGGGAGGCCACATTCGAGGTTGGCTGGAACCGCCTCGTCGATCTTCTTGGGGCGCTGCAGATTGAGGTTGGCCATCAGCTCGACGAACGAAGCCTTGTCCTTGGTGAGGCGCGGGTTGTGGGCCTTCTCCTCGCCGACCGTGGTCACGGTGCGTCCCTTGTAGTCGTGGCCGGGGTACAGCTTGTAGTCGTCCGGGAGGCTGAAGACCTTGCCGTGCACCGACTCGTAGAGCTTGCCGGCGTCGCCTTGCTGGAAGTCGGTGCGACCACAGCCACGAATGAGGAGGGCGTCGCCGGTGAACGCCATGCGCCCTTCGTGGGAGACGAGAGACATGTCGCCGTCGGTATGGCCGGGCGTGGTGCGGGCCTCGAGCTCGAGCTCGCCGAAGCTGATCTTCTGACCATCCTCGATGAGATGGTTCGCGCAGGTCGTGCCGGCGCACACGGAGATCATCGACTCGCTGCCGCGATCGCGACGGAAGAGTCCGCCCGCCGTCACGTGGTCGGCGTGCACGTGGGTCTCGATGGTGTACTTCAGCTTCAGCTCGAGCTCGTCGAGGATGGCCGCGTCCCGGTGGTACTGCTCACGCACGGGGTCGATGAGGACGGCTTCACGCGTCTTCTCGTCCGCGAGGAGATAGGTGTAGGTCGAGGTCTCGGGATCGAAGAGCTGGCGGAAGATCATGTGTTTTACCTTGAGGGTCATGCGGCCATCCGCCGCGTACATGCCCTTACGTAAGCATGCGTCATGCCAGGCCCCACTCGGCCTTCGCGCATCTGTAGGATTCGAATCAATCCAGAAACATAGCGGCAATGGCGGGCTCGCCACGGGACGCACGCACGCCAGCCTTACCGGTCAGCGTCTCGACGGCTCGAACATGTGTTGCAACGATCGTCGTCGGGGTTGATGCGAGGTCAGCGCGGGGTCATGTCCACTCCGACGATGTGCGACGAAGCTGCCACGTCGGAGCCGCCCGAGGCTCGTCCCGCCGCCTTGGCGGCGCTCGTTCTCGGGCTCTACCGCTTCATGCTGCTCGCCTGCGTGGCCGGGATCCTGGCCCACGCGGCGCGACTGTTGAACATCGGCATCCTCTGGGACGACGGCTACATCTTCCAGCGCTACGCCAAACACCTCGCCGAGGGCCAGGGCCTCGCGTGGCAACCCGGCGGCGAACCGGTCTACGGGCTCACCGCGTTGCTCTACGTCTTTCCTGCACTCGCCGGCCGTACCCTCACCGATGATCCCGGGGCAGCCGCGATGCTGCCCTGCTTCGTGTTCGGCGTGCTGTTCCTCGTCGCCTTCGTACGGCTGTTGTGGCGCCACGTGCCAGGACGACCGGCTGCACGCGGGGTGGGGCTGCTCCTCGCCCTCGCCTGTGTCGCCGTCTCCTCCACCCCGGCCCACTTCTCGTCGGGCATGGATACGACCTTCGGTCTCACCTACCAGGCGCTCCACCTCATGGCCGCAGCCCGCTTCGCGGCGGCCCCATCCCGCGCCCGCGCGCTGACGCTCGGGGCACTCGGGGGCCTCGCCCTGTGGATCCGCCCCGAGCTGATGGCCTTTTCGGTGCTCATTCCAGCTGCGCTCATCTGGCGTCCCGTCGAAGCCGAAGGTGGCCGAAGGCTCGCCATGGAGGCCCTCGGAACGACCCTGCTCGTGCTCGGCGCCTGCGTGGGCTTCAACGTGGCCTACTTCGGGCTTCCCTTCCCCCTGCCCTTCTACGCGAAGTCCTTCAGCCCCTACGAAGGGGGGATTCGGCGGGCCTACCGTGGGGTGAACGTGCAGCACCTGCTCACCTTCCTCGGCTTCTACTGGCCGCTGTTCGCCATCGTCGGCGCCGAGCTCTTCGGACGGCCACGCCGCTTCGCGAAACATGCCGATGGCCTCGTGCTCGGCACGCTCTTCGGGCTGCTCGCCGTGCTCGGCTACCACGGAGCCATCGCGATCCCGGTCATGGCGATGGCCGAGCGCTTCCTTCAGGTCGCGGTGATTCCGGTCGCCTACCTCGCCTCACGAATCATCGCCGACGCATGGCCCGAGCCCGAAGACGACGCGCGCTTCGCGCCGGGTCGAACGCCGTGGTTGCTCGCCATCGCGGGACTGGCTGGGGTGGGCATGTTGATCTGGCCCAAGGTCGACAAGGAGATTCGAGAGGCCAACTGGTACCTGGCGCGCAACCGGCCCAAGTTCGACCTCGATGCCCATGCCGCCACCGACGGACCGCGCTCCTACTGGTTCAGGGTGGACGAGTTCAGGGCGCTGCCGTCCGACCTCGTGGTCGCCACGACCGAGGTGGGAATGATCGGTATCCTCCATCCCGACAAGCAAGTCATCGACCTCGCCGGCCTCAACGAACCTCGGTTCGCCTTCGCACCGCTCGACCCCGGCGTGCTGCTGGGGGAGATGAAGCCAGATCTGCTCTACATGCCGCACCAGGACTACGGTCCCATGGTGGAGGCGATCGAGAACCACCCGCTCTTCGCCGAGAACTACTTCTACCTCGACAAGACGCGTGCCCGGACCCGCAACTTCGGCGTCGCCTTCCGCCGCGACAGCCCGCACTTCGAAGCTATGAAAGCCATCGCGGAGCCCCACAAGAGCAAGCGCAACGGCAAGGGCAAGAAGGGAAAGAAGGGGCGCTGAGGCAAGTCGCGGCGCTGAGGTCGCACGACCGTGTAGGCCGAGCCCCGATGGTGTAGGCTCGGCCCAAATGGCGGAGGGAGCCGCATACGACCCCCTGGAGGGGAGCGACAAGTACCGGGTCATCAAGGAGCTCGGCCGCGGCGGAATGGGCGAGGTCTTCCTCGGCGAGCACATCGCGCTCGGCACCCAGGTCGTCATCAAGCTCCTGCACCTCGAGCTGTCGAACAAGTCAGGTTTGGTCGACCGCATGCGCCTCGAAGCGCAGGCCTGCGCGCGGCTCAACCACCCCAACATCGTGCGGGTCACCGACTTCGACCGCACACCGCGTGGTCGCCCCTACTTCGTGATGGAGTACCTGCCGGGGCAGGCCCTCAGCGAGGAGGCGGAAGGGCGCGGCGGCTACCTTCCGGTGGCCGAGGCCCTCGACATGACGCGACAGGCGCTCGATGGGCTGGCCTACGCCCACGAGGCGGGCCTCATTCACCGAGACATCAAGCTCGACAACCTCTTCGTGGTCGAGCCCAAGAAGCCCACCGACAAGAAGGTCGTGAAGATCCTCGACTTCGGCGTGGCCAAGGTGACCGACACCGGAGGTGATGATGCACCCGCTCCGCTCATGGTGCCGACCGGGATGGGCGTCGTGGTGGGCACGCCGCGGTTCTTCGCGCCCGAGCAGGCGCGGGGCCAGAAGCTCGACCACCGCGCCGACATCTACGCCATGGGGCTCGTGCTCTACAACCTCGTGGCCGGACGCGGCCCTTTCGACCACTGCCAGACCATCACCGAGATGGCCCGCGCCCACGTCCTCACCCCGCCCGCGCCCCCATCTCAGCTGGCGCCGCAACCCATCCCCCCCGCCCTCGACCAGGCGGTCCTGCGCGCGATCGCCAAGACTCCCGACGAACGGTGGCCCTCGGCGGAGGCCTTCGCTCAGGCCCTGACGGCCATCGACGTGAGTGCCTCGACGCCCGCCGCCAACCCGAATGCCACCGCCTACCAGGCCCCGGTGGCGAGCTCGCCGTCGGCAGTCGGCACGTCGTCTCCGGCGATGCACCAGAGTGGTCACGGCTACCCTTCCCCCACGGGGAGCGGCGCCATGGCCGCGGTCACGGCCTCGGGGGCGACACCGGCTCCGGTCGCGCAGCCGGCGGGTCATGCGACCCAGGCCATGGGCGCCGCGCCGGCCGCGCTCACCGGACCGACCCCGGCCCCGCTGGCCGGACCCAAGCGCTACGGCTACGGCGTCGCGGCCGCGGTGGTGATCGTGTGCGGCCTGCTCGGCGCGGGCGTGGCGATGGCCGCCCTCAACATGATGTGACCGCGCGGGGACGGCAGCGCGCGCGAGGCGGTGAAGAGCCTCGTATGTGCTAGCCTGCGGGCATGAGCGGGACCGGTCAGCTCCGTCCGGGAAGCAAGTGCGATCGCTACGAGATCGTGCGCCTCATCGGCGCCGGCGGCATGGGCGAGGTCTACATGGCCTTGCACGAGTTCACCAAGAAGGCGGTCGCCCTCAAGGTACTCAAAGTCACGCACGCCGCGATGCAAGAGCACGTGGAGAAGATGCGGGCCGAGGCCATGGTGCTGTGCCGCATCAAGCACGACAACCTCGTCGAGGTCTACGACGCCGGGATCACCCAGGTCGACATCGAAGGCCAGAGCCTGCCGATGATCTGGATGGCCATGGAGCTTCTCGAGGGCGAGTCGCTGCGTGAGCGCCTGGTGCGCGAGGGCGCCATTCGACCCGGTCTCGCCCTCCGCTGGGCGGCCGCCGTGGCGGAAGGCGTTCAGGCCGCCCACGACCAGGGCGTCATCCACCGCGACCTGAAGCCCGAGAACATCTTCATCACGAAGGCCGGCAAAGTGCGGGTGCTCGACTTCGGCACCGCCATGTTCCAGGGCTTCGGTCAGCAGACCGATCACGGCGAGGGAACCATCCCCTACATGTCTCCCGCGCAGCTCGGCCACGAGCAGCTCGACGCTCGAAGCGACATCTACGCCCTCGGCTACATCCTCTACGAGATGCTCGCGGGCCGGCACCCCTTCAGCAACCCCGACGGAGGGTTCCCGGGGATGCAGCAGCTGATCAACATGCACATCGCGGGTGACCCCGAGTCGCTCGAGGGCCACGTGGGCGCTGAGGTGTGGGGCACGGTCGCAGCCGCGATCGCCAAGGATCGCAACGGCCGCTACGCCACCATGCGCGACATGGGCGCGGCCCTGCAGCACCTCGCAGCGCGCTACGGCGAGAACTCGGGTGCGCTCCGCCTCACCGGCGCGTCGTCGACCCAGAACCGTGCGGTCTCGAGCACGGGCCGCAACGCGATGCCCAGTTACGTCGGACAGAGCGGGGTCACACCCGCGCCGATGGCGCATACCCCGCCCCCCACCGCGCCCAGCGGGGTCACCGGGGGCACGCTCGCCGGGCTCGCCGTCGCATCCCTGGTCGCCGGGGCCGCCGCCGTGTTCGCGCTTCGCCCCGGCACGCCGGCCGAGGTGCCCCCGACGTCAACCGCCACCGAGTCGGCACCAGAGACGCCCGAGCCCAAAACGGCCAGCGACCCCAAAGACGGGACCGACGAAAAAGATACCAAGGGCAGCGACGAGACGCCGGAAGCCGACGCTTCCGCGTCCGCACCAGCAGCGTCGGCCTCGGTCCCAGAACCTGCACCACAGGCCGTCGCGCCACGCCCCTACCCGCGTCCCGGACCGAGAACCCAGCCTCCCCCGCCCCCGCCGCCGCCTCCCCCGCCTCCGCCGGGTGGCGAAGTCTTCTGAGGTTCCAGGTTCCAGGTTCCAGGTTCCAGGTTCCAGGTTCCAGGTTCCAGGTTCGTGGTTCCAGGTTCGAGGTTCCAGGTCCTCGAGACCGAGCACGAGACCGAGACCGCGAACGAGACCGCGAACGAGACCGCGAACGAGACCGCGAACGAGACCGCGAACGAGACCGCGAACGAGACCGCGAACGAGCTCGAGACGGATGTGGGCTCTCTAGAGCAGCATAGAGCTGCTTTGACGTGGCCATCCTGCCTCTTCGCCGTTATGGTGAGAAGTACGGGCGCGGACCGCATCGTCGGCCGCGACCCAGGAGGAAAATCAAATGTATGGCAACCCTATCGAGGGTGGTGCACCCGCACGTCCTCGCAAGAAGGTGACGGCGCCCGGTCTGCGGCGTCGCAAGGGTGGAGAGCGGATCACGATGGTGACCGCATACGACTTCACCATGGCGCGTTTGCTCGACGAAGCTGGTGTCGACGCGCTCCTCGTCGGTGACTCGCTGGGCATGGTCGTGCAGGGGCAGAGCACGACGATCCCCGTCACCGTCGACGAGATTTGTTACCACACGCGGGCCGTAGCGCGTGGCGCCGAGGGCGCTCACGTGGTGGCGGACATGCCGTTCATGAGCTTTCAGGTCTCGGCGATCCAGGCCCTGGAGAACGCCGGACGCCTCATGAAAGAAGGCATGGCCGAGAGCGTGAAGCTCGAGGGTGGCGAAGAGGTCGCCGAGCACGTGCGGCGCATCGTCGCGGCGGGCATCCCGGTCATGGGCCACGTGGGGCTCACCCCACAGTCGGTGCACGCCCTCGGCGGGTTCAAGGTGCAGGGCAAGGCAGACGCTGCCGCAGCCAAGCTCATCACCGACGCACAAGCCCTCGCCGACGCTGGAGCCTATGCCATCGTGCTCGAAGCGATCCCGCCCGATCTCGCCGCCATCGTGACCGACGCCGTCGCCGTGCCCACCATCGGCATCGGGGCGGGTCCAGAGTGCGATGGCCAGGTGCTGGTCTGCTACGACATGTTCGGCATGACGCGCGGCCGGGTGCCCAAGTTCACCAAGCGCTTCGCCGAGGTCGGCGACAGCGTCATCGGGGCCGCGCGGGACTACGTGCGCGAGGTGCAAGCGGGAACCTTTCCCGCCGCCGAGCACACCTACCGCCCCCGGACGAAGAAGCTGGTCGACGCCGCCGAGTGAGCGCTCGACGATCGGGGAATTTCTCCGGTCACCAAGCCGTACTAAGTCGGCGAGATGGCCGAGATCGATTCATCCCGCCTGAAGGACTCCGCCGCACCCGTCGTGAGTGACGAGGCCGTGGCGGCCGAAGCCGAACGCATCGTCGGCCGTGCAAGCGGCCGACGATGGGGGCTCAAGGCACTGGTCTTGGTGCTCGGCGTGGCCGGGCTTGGGCTCGGCGGGACGTATGGCTACGCGGCCTACCGCGAGCAGGCGGCGCGCGACGTCACGATGGTCGACTTCCCGGCGACCGAGGTCTCGATCGGCAACGACGAGCGTGGAGCCGAGGGTTCGGCGCTGAGCGAACGACCCGCGCACGTCGCCGCTGTGGCCGACTTCGCCCTCGACGCCCACGAGGTGACCGCCACACACTACCGCCTGTGCGTCGCCTCCGGCGACTGCACCCCCACGCCCAAAGCCGAGCTCTGCACCGAGCACCTCGAAGGTGCCGACGAGCACCCCATCAACTGCGTGACCCATGCGCAAGCCGAGGCCTACTGCGCCTGGGTCGACAAGCGTCTGCCCACCGAGGTCGAGTGGGAATACGCCGCGGGTGGTGTCGGCAAACACAAGCGGATCTTCCCCTGGGGCGAGGAGCTACCCGATCGCCGACGCGCCAACGTGTGCGGCAGCGAGTGCACCTATGGTGCCCAGGCTGGCAGCGCCATCCCAGGCGGCACGGTCTGCAACGGTGCCTCGGGATGCCGCAGCGCGCTCTTCGGATTCGACGACGGCGCGGCAGCCACCGCGCCCGTGGGGAGCTACCGCGACGGCGACAGTCCCGAGGGGCTCTCCGACCTGGCGGGCAACGTCTGGGAGTGGACGCAGTCGGGCCCCTGCACCTATCCCAACCATGAATGTCCGCCGCAGGGTGAGCGAGTGATCCGCGGCGGTGGCTTCACGCACCGCTTCATCCTCACCCCCGAGGTCACGACGCGACAGAAACTCCCCGAAACGGCCGTCAATCCCGGCGTGGGCTTCCGCTGCGCACGCTAAACCGGTTCGAGGTCGAGCACGAGATCGAGGTCGAGCACGAGATCGAGATCGCGTTCGATTACGAGATCGCGGTCGAGGTCGAGCACGAGATCGAGGTCGAGCACGAGATCGAGGTCGAGGTCGAGC
>JAUHZF010000438.1 GCA_030426145.1 Polyangia bacterium | reverse complement strand
GCTTTGTTCACGGCTGGGGGCGGCTCGGAGGCGAAGGCGGGGAGCTGCGGATCGGTGGAGGGAATATCTCCCCTGGGGGCGGCGCCGTCGACGCGGGTGGGGGTCTGAACGGCGGCGTCGAGCGAGGTGACATGCGGGGACTGGCCCGCTTCGTTGCACGCGTAGGCGTAGGGAGGTCGACCATTGCGCTGGAGGGCCCAGACGTCTCCTCGCATCGTCTGTGCGTCCGGGTAGCGGCGCTCAGGAAGAAAGGCGAGCGCACGATCGACGACCCACCCCAGGGACTCGGGAAGGTCAGGCGACACCGAGCGGATCGCAGGGGCCGGTTCGCTGAGGGCCTTCATCGCCACCTTCGCGTCGTCGGGACCGACGTGAACTCGCCGTCCCGTGAGCACCGCGAACATGGTCGCCCCGAGGGCGAACAGATCCGCGCGCGCGTCGATCTCGGCACCGCGGAGTTGCTCCGGGGCCATGAAGGCCACCGTGCCCAGCATCGTTCCCGCGAGCGTCTTCACCCCCTCACGAACCTGGGCGATGCCGAAATCGAGCACCTTGATCTCGCCCTTGCCGGTGATGAAGAGGTTCTCGGGCTTGATGTCGCGGTGAATGACACCCTTTCGATGACAGGCCACGAGCACGTCGAGGGTCTGATCGACGTAGTCGATGAGCTTGGGGAGCGGAGGCGCGTCCTTCTCGTAGACGTCGGCCAGGGTCTGCCCCTCGAGCAGCTCCATCACCAGGTAGTGCTGTCCATCGTCGCTCTCGTCGATGTCGAGGATCTCCACCACCCCCGGGTGGCCCACCCGGTTCGTGGCGAGCGCTTCTTGTTCGAAGCGCTCTCGCACCTTCTCATCCACCGCGATCTCGGGGCGCAGGAGCTTGATGGCCGCACGCCGGCCGATCTTGTGTTCGGCCTCATAGACGGCGGCCATGCCCCCAACGCCGATGAGGCGCTTCAGTCGCCACTTCCGGCGCAGCCAAGTGCCCACCCGCGCCTCGAAGTCCTCACGCATCGCGGCGCAGCTTCGCCGAGCGCCCGGAAAGTGACAAGGCGCCGTCCCTCGCGAGCTGGGTCTGGTTCATCGTATTAAATCGGTTGACTAGAAATAAGTCCGACTTATAAGAAGACATCAACATGGCGATCTGGGGAGACCGAAAAGCCGATCGCGTCGCGGAGACGCTCCTGCGCCAGATCGCGAGCGGCCGCCTTCGCCCGGGCAGTGTGCTCGCGCGAGAGGCAGAGCTGGCAGAAGCCCATGGGGTCAACCGCAGCGTGGTGCGCGAGGCCATCCGCCAGCTCGAGGCCCACGGCTTGGTGCAACCGGTCAAGCGACGAGGCACCATCGTGCTCGATCCGCTCGAGTCGCCTTCGCCCGACGTCCTGCGGGCCATGCTCGAACCCGAGCCCGGTGTCTTCGACGGCAAGGTCTTGCGCGACCTGCTCGAAGTTCGAGCCACCCTCGACATCGAGATGTCGGCCCTGGCCGCGCAGCGTCGCACCGACGACGACCTGGCCGCTTTCGAGGCCCTGCTCCGTCGACTCCGCGGTCACCTGGGGCAACCCGACGCCTACGCCGCTGCGATGGATGACTTCATCCTCTGTGTGGCGCGGGCCACCCAGAACCGAATCTACCAGGCGCTCGTGTCGTGGCACCACCGGGTGCGGGCCGACATCGACGCGATGAACCTGATGATCCGACTCGCCAACGAGTCGCACCTCTCTGGCGTCGCGTTCCTCGTGCAGCTCATCGCCGAGCAACGCGCGGACGACGTGCGCGCCCTCGTCGAGGGTGTGCACGCCTGGTCGATTCCCCGTGTCCTCGCCGCCGCGGCTCTGGCCAGCGGTGCGCCCCTCGAGCTGCAAGCCGACATCACCTTCTCACCCTTCCATTCGCGAGAATCCCTATGACCGCCGCACCGCAGATCCGCTTCGAAGCCAACCCCTCCAGCCGCCGTCGTGGACCCTGGCAGGAACGTGTCGGCGACCTGCACGTCGTCAAGCTCGTGGGCACGCCACGCGATATGGGACGGCAGCACGGTCAGATGCTGCGTGACGAAGTAAGGCGTGGACCGATCCCTTACTACCGCACCTATCTCGAACGAATGATGGGCCGCAGCGGCCTCGGTGCGCTCGCCCCTCTCGCGTGGCCGCTCATCCAGAAGACGGTCGGGCGCAAGGTGGCGGGGCAGTTCCCCGACTACGCCATCGACGCGATTCGGGGGCTCGCCGAGGGGGCCGACCTGTCCTACGAAGAGCTGCTCGAGGGCTGCTCTCTTCCCGACTCGCTCATGTGGGTCGCGGCCCGGGTCATGGGCGTGCGACGTGTCGGTCCGGCCGTCGCCCATCGTTTGGCGCTGGGGCTTGGGTGCACGAGCGCCATCGCCTGGGGAGACGCCACCACCGACGGCAAACTCCTCCACGCCCGCAACCTCGACTACCACGGCGTCGGCGTCTGGCCCGACACCGCTGGCGTGTTCTTCCACGAGCCCGACGAGGGGCTCCGCTACGTGTCGGTCGCGGCGGCGGGCGTCTTGATGGGCGGGGTGACGGCGATGAACGAGGCCGGCCTCACCCTCACCGTGCACCAGCACATGTTCACCGATCAGACCCGCCTCGGCGGCACCCCCATTGGATGCGTGGGTGACGTCATCATGCGGGAGGCACGCAACCTCGACGACGCAGAGCGCATCCTCCGCGCACAGCGCCCCATCGGCTGCTGGACCTACCTCATCACCGACGGGAAGACCCGGGAGGTGTTGTGTTTCGAGGAGAGTCCGTCGCGCCAGGTCACCATCAAGCGCGACGGCGAGGGCGGTACGTTCGGTTACGCGAACATCTATCTCGACGACGAGCTCGGGGCGACGGAGAAGGCCCTCTACGGCAGCTACTGGCGTCACAACCTCGGTCGCCACCAGCGGGCTCACGCGCTTCTCGACCAAGGCCGAGGCCAGCTCGACCCCACGCGCATGGCGAGCATTCTCGCCGACGGCGGCGAAACCGAAGACTGTCGCATCGCGACGGCGATCAGCATGGTCATGACTGTCGCGTCGGTGGTCTTCTCGCCCGAGGACGGACGCCTTTGGGTCGGTTCAGGTGTGGCCCCGACCAGCCAGCGCGAGTTCTTGTGCTTCGACCTCGACGGCGAGGTCCATCGCGAAGGGGCCAGCCTGCGACCCGACGGGGATACCGGCGCCCTCGCCGATGCCTACGAGGCCTACCGGCGCGCGTACCTCGCCTACGTCGACCACAACGACACCCCAGCTGCGCGGCGCGCGATGGAGGAGGCCTGTCGCCATGCTCCAGAGCAACCCCTGTTCCACGCCCTACGGGGCTTGCTCGCCCTGCAGGAAGCCGACGCTCAGGTGGCCTTCGACGCGATGTCCCGCGCCGTCGACCTCGGCCACGCTCACCCGGAGCGCGAGGCGGCCTTCCACCTCTGGCGTGGGCGCGCGGCCGATCTCTCCGGGCGACGTCACGAGGCGCAGCGCGACTACCGACAGGTGCTAGGCCGACCCGCCGATGCGCCGGTGCACCGCGCGGCCACCCGCGGGCTCGAGCGGCCCTACACTGCCCGCGACGCGCGCGGTTTCGAGGTCGACATGACCTTCGCCGACGTGGTGAGCCCGTAGCTAGCGTCGCCACGGCCGCACGAATTTTCGGGGGCGAGGTTTGCAAGTCGTCGCGTTCGCGTTTAGCGTCCTCGTGCCCCAAGACTGAACCGGCGACCGATGGCGTCTATCCCGACCCTCCACACCGACCGACTCATTCTGCGCCCCTGGCGTGCGACCGACCTCGCTCCCTTCAGCGAGCTCAACGCCGACCCGGAGGTGATGATGCACTTCCCGGCGTCGTTGTCGGCCAAAGAGACCACCGCCTTCGTGGCGAAGATCCGAGCTCACTTCGAAGAGCACGGCTTCGGCCTCTGGGCGGTGGAGGCGCGCGACGTCGCTCCGTTCATCGGCTTCATCGGCCTTTGGCGGCCCTCCTTCCGCACCCACTTCACGCCGGCCGTCGAGGTCGGGTGGCGGTTGGCGCGACCCTACTGGAACCAGGGCTTCTGCACCGAAGGCGCCAGGCGGGTGACCCGATTCGCCTTCTCGGAGCTGGGGCTCGACGAGCTCGTCAGCTTCACGGTGCCCAAGAATACGGGCTCACGTCGCGTGATGGAGAAGCTCGGAATGCACCGTGACGTGCGCGACGACTTCAACCATCCGCGTCTGCCTCACGGCCACCCGCTGCGTCAACACGTCCTCTACCGTCTCGACGTCGAGACGTGGCGTGCCATCGCCGGCGAGGCCCGCCCATCCGAGGCCCGCGCCCTCGATGGCAAGGACGCCGACCGCGCGCAGGTCGGCTAAAACGACGACGATCGCGAGGGGCTGTCAGACTCCACGCCGACCGGCGTACCCTGGCGCGCATGGACGACTGCACCGCCCAACTGTTGAGCTACGTCTCTGCCTCGCCCTCGCCGTACCATTGTGTCGCCGAGTCGGTACGGCGCCTCGAGAGCGCCGGTTTCAGGGCCTTGGACGAGGCGGCCCCGCCTGAGAAGCTCACCCCGGGGACCACGGCCTACGTGCGCCGAGCCGGGTCGCTCATCGCCTTCCGAGCGGGAAGCGACGCGCCCGCATCCGCTGGGTTCCGTCTGCTGGGCGCCCACACCGACTCGCCCAACCTGCGCCTCAAGCCCCGCCCCAGCGTGAAGGCGCACGGGTTTCGCCAGTGGGGCGTGGAGACCTACGGCGGCGTGCTCCTCTACACCTGGTTCGATCGCGACCTCGGGGTTTCCGGCCGCGTGTTCGTCCGGGGCGAAAAGGGCGAGCCGGAGGCCAGGCTCTTTCGCCACGACGAGCCCATCGCCCGCGTCGGCAGCCTGGCCATTCACCTCAACCGAGAGATCCGCGACGAGGGCTTCCGCATCGACAGCCAGCAGCACCTGCCTCCCATCGTCGGCTTGGAAGACGCACCCACCTTCGAGGCCTGGCTCTCCGATCAGCTCGGTGGCGCCGAGGTGCTGAGCTGGGACCTCGGTTTGCACGACATCTGCCCGCCCACCGTCGGCGGCATCGACGGTGCGTTCGTCTTCTCGCCCCGGCTCGACAACCAGGCCTCCTGCTACGCCTCGCTCGCGGCCCTCATCGCGTCCGACACCGCCCCTACGCCCCAGGTCATCGTTCTCTTCGACCACGAGGAGGTCGGCAGCCGCTCCCACAGTGGTGCCATGAGCGCCTTCCTTCGCGACACCCTGGTGCAGATCGAGCGCAACCACACCGAGCGCGCCCCGGGTGGCATCGAGCGCGCCATCCCCAACTCGCGCCTGATCTCTCTCGACATGGCCCACGGCGTGCACCCCAACTACGCCGACCGTCACGAGCCCAACCATCGCCCCGTCATCAATGGTGGCCCGGTGGTGAAGGAACACGTCGAACAGCGCTACGCTACCGACGGCGAAACCAGCGCCTGGTTCCGTGGCCTGGCCGCCCGCCACGACATCCCGTTGCAGGACTTCGTCATCAAGACGAACCTCGCCTGCGGGTCTACCATTGGCCCGATCTCCGCCGGTGAGCTCGGGATCAAGACCATCGACGTGGGCAATGCGATGCTCGGCATGCACTCGATCCGCGAGATGGCGGGCACCCAAGACACGGCGTTCCTACAGTCATTGCTCGAGGTCGCCCTCACCGGCGCGTAGCGACTCACTCAGCCGTTTGGGGCCGAGCGAGTCACTGTCGGTCCAGGATGGCGCGTTCTAGGCGCTTCACGGCGGGGTCTTGGCCGTTGAGGCAGCAGCCTCGGGCGCGGCACTGACGGCTCTGAAGGATCTTCAGCTCACGAAGCGCGCGATGGTCGCCCTTCTTCTCGACCTCGGGGTACAGCTTCTCGACCGCGCCGCAGCCAGATGCTTTGCGGAGCTCGTAGGCGATCCGAAGGGCCTCACTCGCACCGCGCATCACCGACGGATCGGCGAGTAGCCGGTCTGCCCGTTTCTGGGCACTGGTGCCTCCCTTGGTCGTGATCAGCTCGAAGAGAAGGTCCGGCCCCGCCGTCCCGGCGCGCTCGCTCAGCAGATCCATCATGCCCTTGCACGCCGCGCCCTCGTTGATGCAGGCGCGGACCGTGTAGGCCAGCAGCGACTTGCTGACCGCGGGGTCGTCGATGGCGTCCGGGTCCATCCGCAAGACCTTCTCGACGCCAGCGACGACGGCTTCCCAGTCGTTCTGCTTCATGGCGTCGGTCACACTCTTCCAGGCCTCGAAGGCGTCTTCGTTCCCCTTCGAATCGCTTTTGGTCTTGCCCGCGGGCTCGTGGTTGTCGTCCTTGTCGTCGTCGGACGACGAATCCTCTGCGTCGTCGCCATCGGTCTTGGCGCTCTTTTCGTCGGCACCCGCTGCTGCGGGCACGCCATCGCGAAGGCCGAAGGCCGCGAAGACCGCGATCAGGGCGACCCCGACGCTTCCGGCGAGCGCGGCCGTGGGACCGGCCCGTTCGATCAACGACGGAGTTCCTGGTTTGGCGCGCTGGGCGACCAGGGTGGCGACGGCGACCAGCATGGCCACCAAGGGCAACAGGAAGTCCCACCAGGCCCAGCTCGTTCCCGCTGGATTGCGAACGATGAGCGACTCGCCCGTGCGAACGGCCAGCGCCATCGCGCCGTAGCTCGCCATCCCGACGACGAGGGGCCGCTTCAGGCCCGCCACCATCTCCATCACCCGTGCGATGTTGTCCCAAATGGTCTTGCGCACGTGGCGCACCACGAGGATGAGCGGGGTGGTGAGTGCGGCCATGATGATGGCCAAGACCACGAGGGCCTCGAAGAAGGTGAGGGGTTTGCCATGGCGCGTGACGCGCACGAGCCCGGCCACGAGGCTGAGCAGCCCTGCAAGCCCCGCCACCACCGAAGCCAGCCCCAAGGTCACGAGCTGCGGACGCGCATCGCTCACCTCGCGGGCCTGTCGATGCGCGTTGGTGATCGAGGCCTGGGTGGCCCGGCTCGCCTTGACCGTCGATTCGGGGTGGGCGGCTTCGAGCTGGTCGTAGGGCGCGAGCGCGGCCTCGAGCTCGGCCATGTCCTGGTACCGGTCCTCAGGCTCTCGTGCCATCGCGCGCTGGATGATGAGCTCCAGGTGCTGAGGGAGCTCTGGCGCCAGCGACCGCGGAGGGGCGGGCTCTTCGGTGAGCACGGCCGCGAGGGTGGCCGTGGCGTCGGGGCGATCGAAGGGGAGCTTGCCGGTGACGGCGCGGTACAGGATCGCGCCCGCGGCGTAGACGTCCGCGCGGTGGTCGACGCGGAAGCCCTTGGCCTGCTCGGGGGCCATGTAGGACGGCGTGCCCATCACCACGCCCGTCTTGGTCAGGGTGTTGCCGTTCTGACCCTCGAGACGGGAGATGCCGAAGTCGAGCACCTTGACGGTCGGAGCGGTGATGTCGCCGG
>JAUHZF010000053.1 GCA_030426145.1 Polyangia bacterium | reverse complement strand
GGCCCTCGGCCGCCTCGTGGGTACCGCGCAAACCGTGTTGAGCCATGCCGGCACGAGCGAGGCGCCGGTCTACTTCACCACCGACTTCGCGGGCACGGACAAGCCGTCGGACCTGACCCCCTCGGCCCACTACGGCGGCCCCGTCAGCGTGGAGTTCCCCGCCTTCTCCCTCAGCCCCGGCGTCGATCGCAGCGCGGTCGAGAGCGAGCTGCGTTCGCTCGAGTGGTTGCGGCCCGCGTGGCGGGAGGCCGTGCTCACCAGCCTCGGTGTCAGCGCCCACAAGATGACACTCGACGCCCAACGCCAGCTACTCACGCAGGCCGGCGTGCCCATCGAAGCCGCCTTCTTGTCGCTGTCGAGCGGACTCGCCATCACCTACCCCGGCATGGCACGCACCGTCGACGGCGACCCGCGCGAGGACCCCGACTACCTGCTGGCCGCCGACAAGCCCGGCACCCACTGGCGCGGCCCCTACCCGTCGGACCGCGGCCCGATGCTGAGCGTGTCTGCGAGCGTCTACGACAGCGAGCATCGCTTCCGCGGCGTGGCTGGCTTTCACGTGAGCCTGGGTCGGGTCTTCGAGAAGGTGCAGCTCTCCGACATCGGCTACGTCGATGAGACCCTCATGGTGGGTCGCGACGGCAAGGTCATCACCAGCTCAAACCCAGACCGTGCGCTGGCGGCCCTTCCCTACCCCGACGTGGTGGCCGCGATCGAACGTGGCGAGAGCGGCCACGTCGAGCGCGACGGCAAGCTCATCACCTACACGCCGCTGCGCAACCTGGAGTCGTACTTCGTGGCCGTCACCGACCTCGAGGGCATGGCCGCGAAGAAGCACACCCCGAAGGTCCCCGTCGCCGCCTGGGCGAGCAGCGCCACCGCGCCGACACCCGCCATCAAGCCGCCTCCCGCCCGGCCCGCGCCCAAACCCGCGCCCGCGCCCGAGCCGACAGACGAAGACGAGGCCGAGGACGAGACGCCACCGCCCCCGAATCGACCCCGTCCCCGACCCCGCCCGAAGCCGAAGGACGACGACGTCATCGAAGAGAAGAACCCCTTCGAACGGTGGGAGAATCACCCGTGAAACGCGCCGTCATGGTGATGGCCATGCTGCTCACGACGCAGGCGGCCTACGCCGACGAAGAGGCGCGCCCCGCCAAGCCGAAGAAGCGAGCGGAGAAGGTCGACGCCGAAACCGCAGCCAAGGCGGAGGAGGCCTTTCACGCGGGCCGCAAGCTGATGACCAAGAAGTCGACCCTCGACGAGGCCTGCGCGACCCTCGAGCGGTCCTTCGACCTTCAGGAGCGTGGCGACACCCTGCTCAACCTCGCCGAGTGCCACCGCCGCCAAGGCAAGACGGCGACGGCCTACCGCGAGTTCGAAGAGGCCCTCGACTACGCGCTCTCGGCCGACTTCAAAGAGGCGATCGAGGCGGCCTTCGTGCTCCACGCAGAGCTCGAGGCGAAGCTATCGACCGTGAGCGTGAAGGTGGCCGCACCGGTCGCGAAGCTGCCGAAGCTCGTGGTGTCGATCGACGGCAAGCCCATCGCCAAGAAGGACTGGGGACAGCCCATGGCCCAAGACCCCGGCCCGCACACCATCACTGCGACGGCCACGGCCCACGAACCCTTCCGCGAAGACATCGTGCTCGGCGCCGAGAGCGATGCGCAATCGGTGGTGGTGGAGCTGAAGCCGTCCCGCAAGCCCGATCCACCTCCCCCCCCTCCTCCGCCTCCGCCCGAGCGGGAGATCCCTTCCTGGGTGTGGCCCGTGGGCGGCGCCGGCATCGCCGCCCTCGGCGCGTCGGTCGCGACGGGGCTCATCGCGCGGAATGCGGGCAATGAGCTCGACGACATCTGCGGCGCCGAGCGCCTCGAGTGCCCGTCCGGCTACAACTTCGGCACCACGCGCCGGCGCGAGTTGGTCACCTTCGGCCTCTTTGCTGGCTTCGGGGTTGCGGGCATCGGACTCATCGGCACCGCGGCCGGTGGAATCATTCTCAGCCAGTTCACCGATCTCGACGTGGGCAAGCTCCCCGTGACGGTGACGCCCCTCGTCGCCAGCGACACCGGCGGGCTCCTGTTCACGGGCGCTTTCTGAGCCGGCCTACTTCACGCAGGCGTGCATGCGCTCGTCGAGCCTGCACTTGCCGTCGTTCTTGCAGACCTGGCTCTGCTTGCAGTCCTCTTCACGCTTCGCGACGCAGTTGGCGAGGCCCGGGTGATAGCTGCACCCGCCGCCTTCGGTGCACCGCTTCGTCTTGCGGCACGCGGCATGGGTCTCCTCGTCGGTGAGACACCGTGGCGGGCGGTCGTCACCGTGGAAACACCAGAGCCCTTTTTTGCATCCCCCGCTGTCGCCGTCCTCTTCGCTGGAGCAAGGCTCTCCGGCATCGGGCTTCGACGTTCGGCACCCGGATAGGCTGCTGAGAAGTCCGAAGGCGACGACGACGGTGATGAGGCGCATGGGACCACGCTACACCAGAGCTCAGGGCGTGACTTCGGTGATGGTCTCGAAGCAGGCCGGCGCGCCGCCTGCGCAGCCGGTGGTGGTGGGCTGCCAGACCTCGATGACCCCGGGGGCGTCGCCGACCAAGGGGTCGAAGTCGAGCTCCCCGCTGATCCCCGCCACGTCGACCGTGCGGTCTCCGCTCGTGACGCTGCTCTTGAGCGTGCCCCAGTTGGTCTTGCCCACCTCCACGCGGTCGCCGACGATGAGGCGCGCGAGACCCGAAACCACGTGGCGCCCGTCGTAGGCGGGTACGGTCGTGGCGGCGTAGACCGTACCGGCGGCGCCGAGATACGCCGCGTCGTAGGCGTTGGCGAGGAAGGTGAAGCCACTTGGGTCGACGTCGAAGCGGTTGGTGTAGTTCGCGCTGAAGACCTCGTAGGCCGGGCCTTCGGGCGTGGCGGGCGCCGTGCCCACGACCTGTGCGAAGAGGATGTCGGTGACCGCCGACTCGAGCGCGGGGTCGAGCAATGCCGCCTCGTCCTTGGAGCCGTCGGTGAGGAAGAGGGTCTTGTCGGCGAGGGTCGGCTGGTTCGCCATCTCGCGGATGAAGGAGACGGTACGGCGCGCGTCGATGGCGATCATGACCATCGCGTCTGGACTCGTCGCGGCGACTTGGGCCGTCACCTGGGAGAAGTCGACGTCGGCTCCGAAGGGAAAGAGGTCGGTCTCGGCCAGGCCAAACGAGGTCTGAAAGACGTTGGCGAGACCCTCGCCGTAAGCATCGTTGATGTAGATGACGGCGACCCGGTTGATGGTCTCCGGCGCGGGGTAGGTGCCCACGACCTCTCGCGCGAGCACCGCCCCTTGCAGCTCATCGTTGGGGACCGTGCGCCAGAAGAGGCCGAAGAGGTCGTCGGGGTCGAGACGATCCGGCTCGGTGGCGAGCGCGGGACTCGTGGCCGACGGCGAGATGAAGGCCGTGGGATAGTCACGAGAGAGGGCGTAGGAGATGGCGTTCACCGCATCGCCGGAGGTGACCGGTCCCACCACGAAGGGCACACCGAGCGTGCCTGCGAGATAGTCGACGACCACCCGAACCCGTGCCTGCCGCTCGGGGCCACTGAGCACGTTGCCGGGGCCGCCGACGTCGCACGCCACGAAGCCGACCGGACGGCCGTCGTCGAGGCCGCTCACCTCGTTGATCTCGCTGAAGGCGAGCGCCGCTGCGTCGGCGATACGTGGGTCCTGGCCGTCGTCGAGCGCGAACATGCCGCCGACGAGCACCGGCGCCTCGGCGCCGACGAGGTCGAGGCTGCCCAAGTTGGCCGGCTCGATACGCTGGCAGGCCCCGAGTGGGTCGTCGGGGATCTGCCGCACGCACGATCCATCGACGCAGGCGCCGCCCCCGTACCGGCCGCGACAGTCGTGACCCGTCACGCAGGGCGGGGGCTCGGTACAGAATCCGTCTTTGCAGGTGCTGCCGAGGCCGAAGGCGACCTCACATCGCAGGTCTTGTTCGCAGTCGGCCACCGGGATGTTCGACAGCGAGCACGCGCCCGCCGCGAGCGAGGCCCAGGCCATCGCCGACAGCGTGAGGACCGCGCGGTGGCGCGCCTCGATGGCGCGAAGCTGCATCCGGTCGAGTGTACTCGACCGGCAGGGTGGAACAAGCGGGGCGCGTGGTAGGCTCGCAAGCCTGAGGATGCGAGCGCCCACCCTGACGTCGCTCGTCGCGGCGAGTGTCGCGGCGACCCTGGCCATCGCACCCGCGCGCGCCGACCACGTGGCCGATGCCGATGCCCTCTTCCAGGCGGCCAAGGCCCTCGGCGACGAGGGCAAGTGGGCTGAGGCCTGCCCCAAGTTCGCCGCAAGCCACGAGCTCGACCCCCAGCTCGGCGTGCTCATGAACCTCGCTCACTGTTACGAGCAGACCGAGCGGCTCGCGAGCGCCTGGGCCCGCTGGAACGCGGCCGTCGAGTGGGCGCAGCGCGAGGGTGACGATCGCATCGACTACGCCAAGGAGCGGCGCGCCGCCGTCGAGCCCCAGCTGCGCCGGTTGTCGATCGTGGTGACACATCCCGCCTCCGGGCTCACGGTGCTCCGTGGCGGACAACCGGTGCCCGCCGCCAGTTACGGCATCGCCCTTCCCGTCGATCCCGCCCTGGTCACCGTCGAGATCCGACGCGGTGACGTGGTGCTCGAGACGAGGAAGGTGCCCACCCTACCTGGCGAGACGGTCGAGCTGCAGCTCGACCTCTCCGCCATCGATGCCGCCCACCCCATCGCGCTACCGCCCCCGCTGCCGCCTCCTCCACCGCCACCGCCGGCCCCCGTGGTCGAACCCTACGATCCAACCCAACGCACGGTGGGCTGGGTCATCGGGGGCGTGGGTCTCGCCGCGGTGCTCACAGCCGGCGGACTCGAAGTGGCCGCCCTCGTGAAGCGCGGCCAAGCCAATGCGAGCGACGGCTGCGTGAACAACTTCTGCGCCCCGGACGGGCTGAGCGCAGCCGACGACGCGCGCACCTTCGCGGAGGTGGGCCAGTGGACGGGTATCGCCGGCATCGGCTTGCTCGCGGTGGGACTCACGGTCCTCCTCACCGCCCCCGACGAGCCGGAGACGACCGCAGCTTGGACCACCACCCCTTGGGGTGGCCCCTACGGAGGCGGATGGCAATTCGAGGCGCGCTTCTGACCGGGCTCGTGGGCCTGGCGGCTTGCACGCAGGTGCTCGGCCTCGATGACTACGTCGACGCAGTGGACCAGCTCTGTCGTTGCGATGTCGACGTGCCCCAGTTCGATGGGGCCTGCCGCGACAAGCTCGGCGAGCGGCTCGATGCCGTATCGCCAGAGCGACGCGCAGCGTGGCTCGAGTTCTTCGTCGACAACTGCACCGACAGCTGTGACGCAGCCTTCGCCTGCTATCAGCAAGAGGCGACCTGCACCATCGACGAATGCACCGAGGACCGCGAGTGCTGCGACTACGACGAGGGCGTGCGCTGCGACCTCGCGCGAGGCCGCTGCCAATAGAAGGCCGATTGTCGTCCCCGCGGGAGGGTGACACCATGAGCACGTGAAGCGGGGCGTCATGCGAGGGGTCGCAGCCGCGGTCATGGCGACGAGCGCCGTGGTCTCGGCGTCGAGCTGCGTCGGGCTCTTCGAGCTCGACGGCTACGCTGGCGTCGCACCCGAGCTCTGCGACCTGCTGCGGACCTGCTACGGCGACGACTTCTACGCCGACTGCCTCGCGCGGGTGAGCGCGAGGCTTCGCGACGCGGATGAAGCGACCCGCGCCGCCTACCTGCAGAGCTTTGCCGACGACCGCTGCCTCGAGACCTGCACGTCGGCCCGACGCTGTTTGGACGCCGCGCCTCTGTGTGACGCGCACGGCGGGACCTGCGGGCAAGACGAACACTGCTGTGGGTTCTTGGTGGGGCAGACCGCGTGCGGCACCCAAGGTTGTTGCGCGAGCGATGGCGTGGCGTGCAGCGTGGACGGCGACTGCTGCGAGAGTCGCTGTGAAGCCGGCATCTGCGGCGGCGTGGCCTGTCTCGAGCCGGGCGAGAGCTGCGACGAGGACTTCGAGTGCTGCACGGAGATCTGCCTCCGAGGTCAGTGCAGCCTGAACACCTGTCTGCCGGATGGTTCCGAGTGCATCGAGTCGGCCGAGTGCTGCAATGGCTTCTGCGACGGCAACATCTGCCGCGAGCCCGAGTGCAAACCCGAGGGACGCCCCTGCGCGTCTCCCGATGAGTGCTGTGGCGGCAACTGCATTCCCTCCGACGACTCGGAGCTCGGCGGTGTGTGCAGCTTTGGCGAGTGCCTTCCCTCCAACGCCGCGTGCGAGGTCAGGCCAGAGGCCTTCCCGTGCTGCGCGGGCTCTTGCGACCCAGACTTCGGTCGCTGCACCGAAGACTGTGCGCGCGTGGGCGAAGAATGCCTCGACGTTCCCTGTTGCGGTGGCTCCGAGTGCAGCGACGATGGGTCGTGCAGCTGCTTGCTCGACGGCGTCCCGTGCACCGACAGCCAGGAGTGTTGTAGCGGCGTCTGTTCCGCCAACTTCGTATGTGAAGGAACGACCGCCTGCCAGCCAGGCGGGACCATGTGCGGAGGGACCGACACTTGCTGCTCGAAGCGCTGCCTCAATCAGGTCTGCTGCTTCTCGCCGCAGTGCCACGACCCATGCGTCGTGGGCCCGCCCTTGAGCCTCAACTGCGTGGCCAACGGCGACCCGATGAGCTGCGTCGCCCAGGTGTGCGGTCAGGAACCGAGCTGCTGCTGCAACACGTGGGAGAAGAAGTGCGTCGACCTCTACGCGAACTGCGCCGCCGTCGCGTGCCCGGTCCCCGCCCCCAACTGAAGTCCCCGTTCTCCTACGGGCAGCCGGTGGGCGTGAAGGCTTCGGTGGCGGCGTCGATGCTCCCGCCCCGCAGGCTGCCCTCGAAGACGCCGACGATGACGAGAGGCCCCGGACAGAGCTCGTCCTGCAGGGTCGTCTCGCCGAAATTGTCGTCAGGGTTGAACGTGAAGGTCACGTCGACGGTGTCGTCGACCCCAACCGTGACCGGGAACGGCACATCGGTCAGCGCCTGGAGGTCGACGTAGCTCTGGGTACGGTCGGCGTTCGTGAGGGATATCGACCGCAGCTGAACCTCACTCGGCCCGCTCGCGCGATCACCGAGATGTAAGCTCGCGACGAAGCTACCGCCGATGCCCACCCCGAGTGAGCTCGATTGCAACGCGATGTTCCCATTCGTGAGCTCCGCCTCCACGAACACGGCCGTGTCGGGGTCACATGCGGTCGTGGCGAGGGCAGAGATGATTAGGAGCCAACGGAACGACATCGGCGCCACGATACACCCCGGACATCTTCGCGTCACAAGCAGCGGCGCCGACCCCGACGAGCTGCTACCTTTGAAGAGGTCATGCCGTCGCTCACCTTCCTCTACGTGCTCGCAGCCCTCACGGTGCTCGCGGGGGTGGCGCTGGCGGTGATGATGGTGAAGCGTCGTCGTCCCGCTCGACTTCGCGGTGAAGAGCCGAGAGTGCGCATCGAAGAGTACGCGCGCCCCACCGAGTTCGAAGAGGAAGAAGAGGCCGACGACGACCTCATCGAGGCCAAGATCTGCCCGCGGTGCGGTTCGCGCTACCGCTACCACCACCGCTACTGCGAGCACGACGACGCCGAGCTCGCCGCTTTGAACTAAGCAGGAGAGCGCGCCGTCCTCCGTGGCGCACCGAGGTTCAACGACTCAGGCCACGATGCGACGGGCGCGGGGGCCGAGCGCTTCGGCGAGCTGGTTCAGGCTGCGCAGGTTGTGAACCGGGCGCATCTCGTCGACGTGAGGCAGGATGGCTTTCACCCCCTTCGCCAAGGGCTCGAAGCCGTCGTAGCGCAGCAAGGGATTGAGCCAGATGAGGCGGCGACACGACTTGTGAAGGCGTTCCATCTCGACCGCGAGCAAGTCGGTGTCGTCGCGGTCGAGGCCGTCGGTGATGAGCAGCAGGATCGCGCCCTGGCCCAATACGCGCCGCGACCAGTCCACGTTGAACGTGCGCACCGCCTGACCGATGCGCGTGCCTCCAGACCAGTCCTCCACGTCGGCCCCCATCGCCACGAAAGCGTCGTCCACGTCACGGTGCCGCAGGGCACGCGTGACGTTGGTAAAACGGGTGCCGAACACGAAGGAATGCACGCGGGTTCGATCGTTGGTGAGGGCGTGCATGAAGTGGAGCAGCATGCGCGAGTAGCGCCCCATCGAGCCGCTGATGTCGCAGAAAACCACGATCGGCGGCGGCAGCACGCGGCGCCGGCGGAAGCGCAGCGGGATGTCGTCTCCACCGCCGCGAAGGCTGGCCCGCATGGTGGCACGCAGGTCGACCCGTCCCCGTGGCGCCGACGCGAACCGGCGCGTGGGCAGGGCCATGGCCGACAGGTCCATCCGGGCGATCGCAGCCTTGGCCTCCTCGAGCTCCGCTGCCGACATCTGCTCGAAATCCATGCCCTGCAGTCGCTCGGTGGCCGACGCCGTCATGAGCGCGTCGAGCTTGACCTCCTCCTCCTCGGGCGGAGGGATGTCGTCGACATCGCTCGAATGTGGATTCGACCAGGCCTCGGCCACACGACGACGTTGTTCCTTCTGCTTCTGGTGCGGCTTCTTGTTGCGCGGCAACAAGATGCTCAGCGCCTGATTCAGGGCGAAGGGGTCGCGCCAGAACCCCTGAAAGCACTCGTCGAACACCTCGTGCTGATCGCGGCGCTTCACGAAGACGGCGTGCAAGGCCCAGTAGAAATCCTCCCGCACGCTGACGTCGATGGCGTCGGCCGTGCGCACCGCGTCGAGCACCGCCCCCGGACCGACCGGCAAGCCCGCCTTGCGGAGCAAACGAGCGAAGTGGCAGACGTTGAGCGCCAAGCGCTCCCGCGGCGCATCGGCCATCAGGCCGACGTGCCCCGCTCGGCGGCCTCCGCGAGGATCCCCTCGGCCGCCGCTTGGGTGCCGAACTTGCGGATGTCGTCCTGGTACTTGAGGACCACACCGAGCGTGCCCGTAAACCCGTCGGGGTCGATTTCGACCTTGTCGAGCGCCACGAGAGCCTTGGCCCAGTCGATCGTCTCCGCGATGCCCGGGGCCTTGAACAGGTCGCGGTTGCGTAGGGCCTGAACCAGCGCGACCACCTGATCCGAGAGCCCCGCCGAGGCCTCGGGTGCCTTGAGCGCGAGGATCTCGCGCTCGCGCTCGAAGCTCGGGTAGTCGACCCAGTGGTAGAAGCAACGACGCTTGAGGGCGTCATGAATCTCACGCGTTCGGTTCGAGGTGATGATCACCAACGGGGGCTGCTCGGCCACCACGGGGCCCAGCTCGGGGATGGTGATCTGGAAGTCGCTCAGCACCTCGAGCAGGTAGGCCTCGAAGGGCTCATCGGTGCGGTCGAGCTCGTCGATGAGAAGCACCGGCGGTCCTTCGGGACGGGGCCGCAGCGCCTCGAGCAGCGGTCGCTCCAGCAGAAAACGCTCGTCGAAGATGTCTTTCGACAAAGACGCACGGTCGTTGTGTTCGCCCGATGCCTCGGCCAAGCGGAGCTCCATCATCTGGCGCGCGTAGTTCCACTCGTAGACGGCCGAGGCCACGTCGAGGCCCTCGTAGCACTGCAACCGGATCAGCTTCCGGCCCAGCGTCGAGGCCAGCACTTTGGCGATCTCCGTCTTTCCTACCCCTGCGTCGCCCTCCAGAAAGAGGGGCCGTCCGAGCTCCAGCGACAGGAAGACCGACGTCGCGAGGGCCCGGTCGCAGATGTAGCGGCCCCGCGCGAGCAGGGCGACGGTCTCGTCGACCGACGTCGGGATCGTGCCTTCAACCGATGGCTCTGATTCGTCACCCATGGCGGTCGCTCCTAACTTCTACGGGCTCGCCGCAGCTGCGTCCACGACCACCCGTGGAGTTGCACGCCTCGTCCACCCCTCGGTATCCTTAGAAGAAGAGCCGAAATGTACGACGACGAACAGGGCGCGACGCAGCTTTACAACCACGACGAGGCCCTCGGGACCGAGTGGTCGGTCAACGTCTCCGACGACGACACGCGCAGCATGACGGCGATGGAGGTGGCCACGCTCTATCTGCAAGGCACGCTGAGCGCGGAGGACACCTACGTCTGGCGCGACGGGATGGGAGACTGGATCCCCCTCGGACAAGCCGAGGAGCTCCAGACCGTCATCACGCAGGTGCAGGGGATCCAAACCGGCCCGACCCAGGCGCAGCCCGCCTTCGACGAGGACGACTTCGGCTCGACTCAGATCGCCAACGTACCCGCGGCGGCCGAGTCGCCCTTCGCGGGCACGATGATGTTGAACGAGGGCGACCACCCCGGCGACGACGACCCCTTCGCCGCCGCCCGCCCTGCAGCCGCCGAGTCCGAGCCGGAGGACAAGCTCGTCGGTGCGCGCAACGAGGCCAGCACCCTCTTCTCGCTCGACGACCTCAAGAAGCAGGCCGATGCGCGCGCCTCGCGCCGTGGAGCAAAGCCCCCCCAAGACGACGACCCGCTCGCCGCGATCATGTCGGCCCCGTCTTCGGGTGGTGGCTTCGGCGCAGCCTTTGCGCCGCCGCCGGTCCACGCCCCCGCGCCACCACCGCCCCCGCCCAAGCCCGAGCCGGCCCCCATCCCCTCGGCGCCGCCCCCGACTGCTCACCCGTCGATGGCACCGGCCCAGGCGCACGCGTCCATGGCGCCGATGCCCATGAGCCAGGCGCCACAGCAGAAGAGCAACAAGGGTCTCATCATCGGCGTAGCCGCCGCCGTCTTCCTCCTCGCGGCCGGCGTGGGAGCCTTCGTCGCCTTCGGTGGAGGCGACGAGCCAGCGGCCGACAAGACCGCTCAGAACGAGACCAAGCCGGCTGACGAGAAGAAGCCCGAGGCCGACACCAAGGACGAGACCCCCACCGCGACGACGGACGAGGGCTCGGACGACGGCGACGCCAAGGACGAGAAAGACGAAGACAAGGACGAGAAAGACGAAGACAAGGACGAGAAGGACGAGGACAAGGACGACGACAAGAAGGTCGCGTCCAACAGCTCGACCACGTCCTCGTCGAGCGTGAGCTCGGGTGACGACAAGAAGACCCCCGACCCCGAGCCCGCGACCAAAAAGAAGAAAAAGAAGAAGAAGGACGACACGGCCAAGGAGCCGGGCAAGTTCAACCCGGACGCCGCCCGCTCGGCGCTCGGTGGCGCCGCCGGCGCTGCGTCGGGCTGCAAGAAGAAGGGTGGCCCCACCGGCCGCGGCCGTGTGACCGTCACCTTCGCTCCGTCCGGACGTGCGACGCAGGCCACCGTGGGCCCGCCCTTCGCCGGGACCTCGGTCGGTAGCTGCGCCGCCGCAGCCTTCAGGTCCGCTCGCGTGCCGCCCTTCACGGGAAGCCCCGTGACGGTCAGCAAATCCTTCTTCATCAAGTAGTCAGCGCGTCGCCAGGTCGAGCATGACCTTGACCAGCGACCGCGCCGCTTCGAGTCTCAAGACGACCGCGCCCGTGTCGGGTCCCACCGCGGCGGCCACGGGAAGCGCTTGGCCGCCAGGCTGGCCCTGCAGGCATCCGTGGAGGTTCTGAGCATCGACCACGAGGCCGGCCCAAACCTTCTCGGGAAGTCTCGCGACGGCCGCCGCTAGGAGCGGCTGCTTCGAGAGCTCACGGTCCTCGTCGGGCTTCTCGAGGCGCTGAACGGTCTCGACGGTCTGCATGCCGGCCGCGACCAGGTAGTGATCCGGTGCCACGCCGAAGAGCAGGTCGACCTCGCCCCGCTCCCCCGGGACCGGCGCCTTCTCGGGGGTGAGGCGCAGGCGCGTCACGTCGAAGGGGACGTGCTCGAGACGCCGGGTCTCGAACGACAGGCCCAGCTTCTGCTTCTCGAGGTGGGCTTCTACCGAAGGGTGCTGTCGAAGCTCGGTGAGCTCGGACAGGCCCCCTCCGAGCGCGTCGGCATCCTTCACCTCGCCACGGGCAAAGCCGGTGAGACCCACCCCCGTGCACCGCAGCGCCAGGGTGTGGCGATCCCCCATGCCGCGCGCAACCGACGCCATCGCCGGTGCCGGGTCGCTGGGCTCATCCGAAGGCTCCTCGGTGGGCTTGCCGAGCAGGGTCTTCAATTGCTCGGCCCGATGGGCCGCCGACGCCTCCCGCGTCTTGGCCTGGTCGGCCCACGTGAGCGCGACCACCACATCGTCCGGTACGCTGAGGAGGTTCTCCCGCGGCGTCACCGGCTGCGCGGGAAGCGCCGCCTTGGGTTCGAGGCGTGCCGTCAGCTCGATGCGTTCGTTGGTCACATCGACGGCGATGTGCCCCCCCTTGGTGTCACCGAGCCGCGCCACGAGCTCGTCGACGAGGGCCGGCATGTCGACCATGGCACCGAGCTCTCGAGGCAAAGGGAGCTTGGCGGCGAGGGCTTTGAGCGAAGCCCCCGGGGGTACCACCGGGGCCACGAGATCCACCACCACGTCGGGGCCATCGCGCTTGGCCTTCGGCCCCAGCGTCCGCGCCAGATAAGGCCCCAGCTTCTCCACTGCTTCGCGGTCGGTGCCGAAGACGAGGTAGTTGTCGACGAGTGCCACCGTGCCCGGCACCTCGGGCGCCCGGGCCGACGACCGCGGCTCGAACCACACCTTCTCGCCATCGCGCTTGAAGTCGAAGAAGGCGTCCTTGCCGCCCCCGACGATGGTGACGAGCTTCTCGCGATCGAGCAGGTGCACCGCCACCGCGAGCTTCCGCGACGCCCCGGTCCCCGACATGGCCGCGACCAGGGGAACCTGCTCGTCGACGACCTCGGCCGCGGTGATGGGAAAGCCCACCGCATTGACGACGGCGGCGCCGAGCGAGCGCGGCAAGAACAGGGCTGGTCCCCCTGCCGCGGCACGGAGCTCGCGAAGCAGCTCCTGGGGTCGCGGCAGATGCATCTCCGCCGTGAGGTCGGCGGGAGCAGGAACGGGGGGCAGCGGAGCGTTCACACCGGTCGAGCTCGACCCGGAGCCATCCTTTCCGCAGCCGTCGCACCCTGCGGGGAGGCACAGCAGCAAGACCGCCAGCCAGCGCCTCATGAAGCCACCCGGATCGTGCGCTCGATGACGTCGCCGTAGATCGTCGTCACTTCAACCCGGACCCGGTGATCTCCGCGGGAGAAGCGATGGGCCGGCGCAGCGAGCTCGATGTCGCGGTCGCCGTGGCTGCGGTAGCTACGCCACGTGGCCCGAAAGGCCTCGCCACCCGACAGGTCGACCGACCATCCGTCCACCCGCTCGGGCCACGCCAGCTCGTCGCCCGCGCCGCACCGCACGTCGGTGAGGCACACCCGCAACGTGCGCGCGTCTTCGGTCGGTTGAAGCTCGAGGGCGACCTCGGCCCGCACGGGAAAGGCGACCTTGCGCTTCTTGCGCGAACGGCACAGCTCCATCGGGATGGTGTGCTGTGCGAGCTCGACGCCTTCTTCGCGCATGCGCCCGCGCAGCGCCGCCGCGTCGCTCGCCGCCCAACGCCACGCGAGCACGGCCAGGGCCGGCGACCCGGCTTCACGACACAGCTCGGCCACACGGCGATCGGTCATCAGCTCGTCGACCTCCCCGACGTAGATCCGCACCCCCTCGCGCTGCCCCCACCGACCCTGCTCGGGTTCGGCGCCGAAGGCACGCAGCACGATGGCCGCATCGTCGGCATCCCGTATCCAGTGACGTCGCTCCGCGGCTTCGACCGAGACCACGTCGAAGGGCGCGATGGCTTGGCGCGTGGCCAGGTCGAGCAGACGCCGACGATGGATCGACACCGCAGTGCCGCCGATGTCACAGGCGATCCATCGACGCCCCATCGCCTCGGCCACGGCGGCCGTCGTGCCCGAGCCGCCGTAGACGTCGAGGACGCGGTCGCCCGGCTTCGTGGCCCAGCCGATGATGCGCTCCAGCAGGCCTTCCGGCTTCTGCGTGTCGTAGCCCTGCTCCTCTCGCTTGGGGCGATGGCGCAGGGGGCGCACCTCGTAGTCGTCCCAAAGGGTGTCGACCGGCTGCTCCTTGTACCAGCGCCCGTCGTCTCCCTTGGTGAGGAAGTACTTGATGTAGACGGTGCCGGTGGCGGAGTCGTAGACCCGGTTCTGCTTGCGAAGCGACGCGATCGACTTGTCGGTGTAGTCCCCGCGCGGTGCCGTCGTGAAGTAGGCCTGCGCCAGCTCGTCCCAGCGCGCACCTTTGGGCTTTCCTTTGGTGTCGAGGGGCGACGCGGTCCGCCGCTTGGGCACCGGCCCCGCGAAGGTGGCGCCTGCGGTTTTGGAGTAGACGAAGATGGTGTCGATGGTTCGGCCGAGCTGCTTGCTCGCGGCTTGTCGCCCCAGGTTCGGGGCACGTCGCCAGACGATCTCGTTGCGAAAACAATCGGGGCCGAAGAGCTCGTCGAGCACCACGCGCAGCATGCTGTTCGCTCGCCAGTCGCAGTGCACGAAGAGCTTGCCCTCGTCGCTGAGAAGCTCCCGTAGGGCCCAGAGACGGGCGTGCAGCACGTCGAGGTAGCCCGCCATGCCACGGGCCCGGTTGTCGCGGTAGGCGCGGCGCGTCACCTTCTGGTTGCCCGCTCCGACCCCGGTTTGGCTGTAGTAGCTGAGGCCGGTAAAAAACGGCGGGTCGATGTAGACGAGGTCGATCTGGCCCGCGTACTGCGCACGCAAAGCGCTCATGGCGACCAGGTTGTCGCCACGCACGAGGAGATTCGGCCCCCCGTCCGCGTCGTGGGGTCGCACCTCTTCGACGAGCTCCAGGTCGTCCGGGCCGATCCCCTCGAGCCAATCCGGGGTGCGCTTTCCCGGCCAGGTCAGCTCGATCCCGGCCGGGGGCTGGCCCGTCGAGCCCGCTATTGCGCCGCCTCCGCCTCGTCCTTGGGCAGCAGCGGAAAGCCCGCCGCCTTGCGCTGGGCGAGATAAGCGCCCGCGACCATGCGAGCGAGGGCACGCACGCGTCCGATGAAGCGCTGGCGCTCGGTCACACCGATGGCGCCGCGGGCGTCGAGCACGTTGAAGCGGTGCGATGCCTTGATGAGCGCGTCGTAGGCGGGCAGGACCAAGGTCTGCTCGGGATCGATGACCTCGCGGGTCTTCTTGCCCTTCTTGGTCTTCACCTCTTCGGTCTTGGCCCCACGCATGACGAGGCGCTTCACCTCCGCCTCGAGGTGATCGAAGGCGGCGAAGTGCTCCTCGATGGGGGCCTCTTCGAAGTTGTAGGTCGACCACTCCCACTCGGAGCGCTTGTAGATGTCGCCGTACTTGATGCCGCCGCCGTACTCGAGGTCGTACACGTCATCGACGTCCTGGAGGTACATCGCGATGCGCTCGATGCCGTAGGTCAGCTCGCCCGACACCGGCTTGCAGTCGAAACCGCCCACCTGCTGAAAATAGGTGAACTGCGAGATCTCGAGGCCATCGAGCCAGACCTGCCACCCGAGGCCCCACGCACCCAACGTGGGCGACTCCCAGTCGTCTTCGATGAAGCGTACGTCGTGCTCCATCGGGTCGGTGCCGAGCGCCGCGAGGGAGGCGAGGTACTGCTCCTGGATGTCGATGGGGCTCGGCTTGAGGATGACCTGGAACTGGTGGAACTGCTGGAGGCGGTTGGGGTTGTCCCCGTAGCGGCCGTCGGCGGGGCGGCGACTCGGTTCCACGTAGGCCACGTTCCAGGGCTCGGGCCCCAACGACCGCAAGAAGGTCGCGGGGTTGAACGTCCCGGCGCCCACTTCGGAGTTGTACGGCTGGACCACGACGCATCCGCGCTCGGACCAGAAGCGCTGCAGGGTGAGGATGATGTCTTGGAAGTTCATCGGCTCGCGGGGAGCCTATACCGCGGTCCCGCTTCGAGGAACCAGGGGTTGTCGCCTCGTCGCGACTTTGCTCGATCCCGGTAGGTCGCAGCCACCGTCGGTACCTTAAGCGAGGGCCCACTGCCCATCCGCTTTGCTTCACTCGGCTAGCGCCAGGGGCTACATTCCCAGGCCTAGCTCTCAGGAGTTGTCTTCGATGATTCGGTCTTGCCTCACCCTGGGCGTCGCGCTGTCGCTGTTCGCCCTCCCGGCCCACGCCGGTGACAACGAATGTGGGGGCATCGAGCTCGCGACCATCGAAGCCTGTGCTCTCGAGAGCGGCTGCCAAGCCGACTGTGATGCCTCCAGCCTCGTGGCGGCGTGCAACGGCGAGTGCGACGACGCGCCGGCCCAAGCGTGCCTCGACGCGGGTACGAGCGCCTGCCCCGGTGCGTGCAGCGCCGGTTCAGGCGGAGGTGGCGGCGCCGGCGGCGACATGGGCTCCGCCTTCAGCTGCGTCGAGAACTGCGAGACCGAGTGCCTCCAACGGGTGAGCTGCAACGTCGGCGATGGCGGCGACTGCCAGGCCCTCGTCGCCAATTGCGACGTGCTCTGCCGCAACACCTGCTTGGAGAACGTCGGGGCCAACTGCGAGACGCAGTGCAACGCGGGCTATGCGGTCGCCTGTGCCGTCAGCGCCCAGCGCGAATGCCTCGTCGCGTGCGACGAGACACTCGAGCCAGTCTGCCGACAGGAGTGCGGCCAAGAAGACGGTGCCCTCTTCTGCGACGGTCATTACATCGCGGCCGACAACCTCCCCGCCTGCAATCGCTTCCTCATCCGTACGTACGGCGTGGGCTTCGATTTCAACGCCCCCGACTCGTTCGACGCCTCGTGTGCCGTCTCCGCGCCGGGCCAGTCCGACCCGGTCGCGCTGTTCGGCCTGTTGAGCCTCGCCCTCGGGGTGGGCATCGGCGCCCGACGACGCCGCTGAGCTTCACTCGCGCTTGATGTCGTAGCGGGCCATCAGCCGCTGCAGGTGACGTCGGTCGACCTTGGCGTCCCTCGCCGCCTGGGAGACGTTGCCTCCCGCTTCCTCGAGCGCCGCCGTGACGTAGGCGCGCTCGAACCGCTCGACCCAAGCTTCTTTGGCCTCGTGATAGGGCACGGCGAGGAGAGAAGCGTCGACCTCCCCGTTGTCGGCCACGCCTTCGGTGCTTCCGGTGACGCCCGAGCGAACGGCCGGGTTGCCCGGGGATGGCTGCGGGCCGAGCACCGACCACCGCTCGACGATGTTGCGGAGCTCACGCACGTTGCCCGGGAACTCGTAGCGCTTGAGCATGCCCACCGCCTGATCTCCGAGGGGCGGCAGCGGCGGGTGACCCGCGGCCACGCGGCGGCGGTTGAGCTCGCCTTGGATGTGCTGGACGAGGTTGTCGATGTCCTCGGGCCGCGTGCGCAGGGGGGGGATGCGCACCACCACCACCGCAAGCCGGAAGTAGAGGTCCTGACGAAACTCGCCGCGGTCGGACTCGGCGTTGAGGTTGCGGTTGGTGGCCGCCACCACCCGCACGTCGACGGGGTGGGTGCGGTCCGAGCCCACGGGCTTGACCTCACGACGCTCGAGCACCCGCAGCAGCTTGGCCTGCATGTCGAGCGGCAGCTCGCCCACCTCGTCGAGGAAGAGGGTGCCGCCGCTGGCCGAAGTAAAGGCGCCCGGCCGATCGCTGACGGCGCCGGTGAAGGCCCCCTTCACGTGGCCCATCAGCTCGCTCTCGATGAGCTCACGAGGGATGGCCCCGCAGTTGAGGGTGACGAAGTCGCCGCTTCGCCCGCTCGCCTCGTGCACGCCTTCGGCGGCGAGCTCCTTGCCGGTGCCGGTCTCGCCCTCGATGAGCACCGTCATGTCGGTCGCGGCGACCTTCTGCAGCACGGCGAACATCTCGCGCATGGCCGGGCTGTGGCCGATCATCCGGCCGAAGGTGTGGTCAGCCGACATCTCGTGCTCGACGTGCTCGCCGAGCGGCTCGATGCGCAAGCGGGTCGTACCGAGGCGCACCTCGACCGCATCGAAGACGGTCGCGCTGTCGAGTCGGATGGCACCGATGTAGGTGCCGTTCGTAGAGTCGAGGTCCCGAATCCGCCACCCTCGGTCGGTGCCCCAGATCGCGATGTGCTCGCGCGACACCATGGGGTCACGCACGGTGAGGTCGAGGCCGGCGTCGGCGCCGATGCGCAGCTCGTCCTTGGCGAAGACCTGGCGCTTGCCGACCACGGACTCGTCGGGAGACTCGAGCACCGTGACCTGCAACTTCTCGATCCGGCGCACTTCGAGGGCCGGCATCATCTGGGTGCCGCCAGGACGCGCGCTGGGCGCCCCGGCGATGGGTCCACCATCACCGCTGCTCAATCGCTGCCTCCGGACTGGCGTGTGGGGGCCGTCATCGCGGGGATCCTACACCACCCCGACCGGGGTGACTCAACGCCGCGAGTCCAACGGATCGACGGCGGGCGCCGGAGGCGGCGGCGAAGAGGGCGGAGGAGACCACGTGGGGCGCGGCGTCGGCTTTGGAGCCACCACGGGCGGTGCGCTCATGGAGGCCGAAGCCGTAGAGGTCACCGCTGGGGGCGGTGGCGCAGGAACCGGTTCGACGGGGGCATCCTCCGAAGCCGCGGGCTCGGGCGGGTCCGGGGCCGTGACCGCCGGCGCAGGCGTGGGCTCCTCGCGGCCGAACCAGATCCCGCCGAGGGAGGCTCCGAAGAGGAGCGACGCCGCGGCTGCGACCGGCAACCAGCGCCGGCCCGCGGGGTCGGTCCGCTCCACGGTGATGGCAGGGGTCGTCTTGCTGACCTCGCCCTCGCCGGGTCCGTCACTGGGCGGTGCGAGGGACGTGAGTGCCTTGCGCGCTTCCGCGACCCCGATGAGGTCGCCACCGATGGCGCCGCTGACCGATGCCACCTTCAGCGCCACGGCGAGGGCGTCGATCGCTTCGCCGGCCGTGCGGTAGCGGTCGTCGATCTCGCGGTTGCAGCAGCGCGCGAACCAAACGTCGAAGTCTTCGCCCAAGTCCGCGCCGCGTTCGCTCGGCGTGGGCATGTCCTCGTAGGCCACCTGGGCGATGAGGTGCGTGAGGGTCGTCGCGGTCCAGAAGTCCTCGCCCTGCAGCAGCCGAAAGGCGATGAGACCGAGGGCCCAGACGTCGGTCCGGGGCGAGATCTTCTCCGACTCGGACTTGCACTGCTCCGGCGACATGAACAGCGGGGTGCCAAAGACGTCTCCGGTGGCGGTCGCCTTTAGCTCGGGAATGTCGCTGCTCGCCCCGGTGAGCTTGGCGAGCCGGCGGGCGATCTCGGTTTTGCCGACGCCGGTCGGGCCGATCTCGAGGATCTTCATGCACGGCGTGCCATCCTCGCGCATCGTCAGGAAGAGGTTCTCCGGCTTGAGGTCGCGGTGCACGACCCCGATGGAGTGCGCCTTGTCGAGCGCCCGCGCGACCTGCGAGAGGTAGAGCACCACCTCGCTCGGCGGCAGCGGGCCCGCCCGGCGGCTGATCTCGTTGAGGTCCTCTCCGCGCAGGTACTCGAGCACCAAGAAGGGCGCGTCATCGAGCTCCGGAGCGATGTCGGAGTCGACGACCCGGCACACGTGGTCGGAGTCGATGCGGGCGGGGGTTCGCGCCTCCCGCCGAAAACGCTCACGGGCCTTCTCGGTATCGGCGACCGAGGGATTGAGGATCTTGAGCGCGAACCGCTCTTCGGTCTTCGTGTGCTGGACGAGGTAGACCTTGCCCATGCCCCCTTCGCCCAGCTTTCGCTCGATCCGGTACCGATCGGCGACGATGTCGTCAGGGGCGAGCGCGAATGGGGACATGCCGACAGCTTCGCGCTACACGTTACCACCGCGGCTTGCCCGTCGCGCACGCTTCGTCTAGCCAGAGCACCCCCATGACCGAGCAAGCCGCCAGCGCCGAGCCTTCTCCTCGGGTGAGCGAAGTGACGACCGACGGCCCCCCCGTGGGTACGTCGGCGAGCAACGTCACGCTCAAGCGGCGCGGCCCCGACGGAGAGCGCACGATCCACATCATCGGCACCGCCCACGTCTCGCGCCACAGCGTGGAAGAGGTGCGTCGGGTCATCGCCGAGGTGAAGCCGGACACCGTCTGCGTCGAGCTCGACCCCATGCGCTACGAGGCGCTCACCGACGAGACGCGTTGGCGCCGGCTCGACATCTTCGACGTCATCAAGCAGGGCAAGATGCTCTTCCTGATGGCCAACCTCGCGCTCCAGGCCTTTCAGAAGCGGCTCGGCGACCAGCTCGGCGTCAAACCAGGTGCAGAGCTCCTCGCTGCGGTAGAGGCGGCGGAGGAGATCGGGGCCGAGGTGGTGCTCGCCGACCGCAACGTGCAAGCGACGCTGCGACGCACCTGGGCCGCGCTGGGCTTCTTCGAGAAGGTCAAGCTGAGCGGGATGCTCTTCGCGTCGATGTTCGCAGCCGACGAGATCAGCGAGGCCGACGTCGAGGCCCTGAAGGAGACCGAGCACTTCCAGGACGCGATGAGCCAGTTCGCGCAGCACGTGCCCAGCGTGAAGGAGCCGCTCATCGACGAGCGGGACGCCTTCCTCATGAGCCGCATCGAAGACAGCCCCGGCAACACGGTGGTGGCGGTGGTCGGCGCCGGTCACGTGTCGGGCATGACGACCTGGCTCGGCAAGACGGTCGACCGCGACGAGCTCAGCCGCATTCCCGACCCATCCCTCGGATCCCGGCTCATCAAGTGGATCATCCCCGTGCTCATCTTGATGGCCTTCGGATACGGCTACTACAAGCACCAGGGCACGGGCCTCATCGAGATGCTGAAGGCGTGGGTCATCCCCAATGCCGTCTCCGCCGGTGTCTTCACCCTCGCCGCGGGGGGCAAGCTGCTCAGCGTGCTCACCGCCATCGTGGCCTCGCCCATCACCTCCCTCAATCCGCTCATCGGCGCCGGCATCCCCGTGGGCATGGTCGAAGCCTACTTGCGGCGCCCCACCGTCGAAGATTGCGAACGCCTCGCGGAAGACACCACGACCTTCGCGGGGATGCGCAAGAACCCCCTGTCGCGCATCCTCATCGTGGCCATCGCCGCCACGCTCGGCTCGGCACTCGGCGCCTACGTGGGCTTCGGCTGGGTCGCGTCGCTCATTTTCTGAAGCGCGCTCCATCCGCCCACATGGGCCACCTTTGTCCCTCACCCGAGGAAGGTGAGCCGTTTCGGCGTCTTGGCGCGTCACACCAGCGTCGTCCTGCGCCGTTCTGATTCCAGTGAGCTTGGACTTCCCCTTCACGGTTGCGTCCCGAGGAGAAGTGTTGCAAGTGCCCCGGCCCACGGAAAGTTTGCTCTCTGGCGTCTAGAACGCCGAAATAGAGGTCAGTGAATCACCTTCAGCCCCAGCAAAGCGTGTCGTTCGCCCTCGAGCCAGAGTGGACGATCACCCATCACGCGGACGGCATCGCCGTCGGCGGGCACATCGACGCGAGCTCGGCGCTGGCCTTCGCCAGGTCCCTGCCGTTGGACGTGGCTGCCCTCGCCGAAGAGGGCGAGACCATCCAGCTCGACCTGCATGAGCTCGAGCTCGAAGACGGCACCGCGGTGGCGGAAGCGGTCAACGCGCTGCGCGCCCTGGTGAAGTTGGCCCCCGTGGTGTTGTGGCACGCGCCCCAGATGCTGGCCCACACGCTCTACAAGACGAACATGCTCTCCGGGGGCCGCCTCGCCCTCGAGCTGCCCCGCGAAGAAGAATCTCGCAGCAGCTGACATTCGAGGTGAAAGAATTGGGTGGGGTCCGACGTTTGACCTCACATGACCCCCCGACGAAAGCTGCGCCAGAGCCTCCTGCTCTGTCTCATCGCGCTCGCGCTCGGGGCCTACGATCGCTACCTCGGCGCGGACGAGCCCGCCGTGGTCGTCGAGCCCACCACCGAGCGGGTGGCGGTCGCCCCCGGCGCCCTCGACCGCGCCGGCATGGGCAGCGCAACCGACGAGGTCGACCAGCAGGCCGAAGAGATTCTCGCGTTTTAGCGAGCTCTCCGAAGGTCGCCCACAGGTTACCTACGCCTGTGAGTGCTGACGGAACGACTCCGCGGAGTCGTCGAACATCCATCATTTCATACAGATGGCTGTTCGATGCTTGGCCCCGAGGGGCCGAAGGCTGGACAATCGCGTTAACGAAGACGCGTCGTCCGGCATGTGAAGGGCGACGTGTTCTCGTTCCCCCTCGGCATGACGCTCCTCGATCGGGCATCCACCCCTGCGGCATCGCAGGGAGACGAGCGCGCCCTGGTCGTGGCAGCTCGGGCTGGGGATGGGCTCGCGTTCCGGCGGCTCGTGGAGCCTCACCTCCCGATGCTGCATCGCATCGCCGCGCGCGTGAGCCCCTCTCTCGCCGACGATGCCGTGCAGGAGACCCTGACGCTCGCCTACCAGAAGCTCGACGGCTACCAGCCGGGCACCTCGTTCAAGGCTTTCCTCGCGGCCATCGCGACGCGTCGTGCCCACACCCTCGCCCGCGGCGAGCGACGCCGCACCAAGCGCCAGGAGCGTGCACCGGTGGCACAGGCTCCAGCCACGCCCGAGGCTGAACTCTCGGGCGCCGAAGCGGCCCGGCGCATCCGCGAGGTGATCCTCGCCATGCCGGAGAAGCGCCGCCAGGCCGCCCTCCTCCGGCTCGACGCCGGCCTCGACTACCGCGAGATCGCCCTCGCGCTCGACAGCACCGAGGGCTCGGCCCGGGTGCTCGTTCACCAAGCCCTTCGCCAACTTCGAGACCAACTCGGCGACCTCCTCCCCCACTGACCATGGCCCCTGACGACGACGCAGATCTCGAGGCGCTCTTCGACCAGACCGCCGCCGCTCCGACCCAGGAGCAGCGGGAGCGGTGGGCACGTCACGCGGCCACCCTGCCCGACCGGCCCCGGCGCCGCTGGTGGTGGTGGCTCCCCGTCGTGCCCGCTGCCGCCGCGGTCGCTTTCGCCCTCTGGCCCAAAGACCCGCAGACACTGGCCCACGACCTGGACCTGTCGCCCAGCGGGGCGCCCGCGGCCATCGGCCCCGTGCCCGCCGACGAGCTCGGAGGCCTCGACCTGCTCATCGCCGCCGCTGACGACACCGCTCCCCTCGAAAGCGACGACCCGGAACCCGAGTCGAAGGGTCCACCGCGCATCCGTCTCACCACACGAGACCCCTTGGCCATGTTCGATGGTCTCGGCGACCCGGTGGCCCCTCTCGAGCTGCTCGGCCCCCCGCCCCGTGCCCAGGTCGAGCGCCAGCTCGAAGCCTTCGCGTCCCTCCTGGAGAAAGAACGATGACCCGCCCCCTCAGACTCCTCGCCGTCGCCTTCGCCATCACGGTCGCGACCCCCACCTTGCTCGCCCAGACCGCCCCCGAGGCGGCTCGAGACGAGCCCCCCCAGAAGAGGGTTCGCAGGAACGCCAAAGGCCAGCGACGGCTCGCGGCGGTGAAGATGCGGGTCCTCGAGGAGCGCGTCGGTCTCACCCACGAAGAGGCGACCGAGGTCTTGCAGCTGTTCGTCGACGGAGACGAGGACCGCCGCGAGCTGCGTCGGCGCTTGCGCAAGGCCAACCAGACCCTCAAGCAGCTCATCGCCGACGACGACGGAGACGATGCCGCCTACGCCTCCGCGCTCGAGGAGATCAAGCAAGTGAGAACGGACATCCTGGCGTCGCGCGAGAAGCAGCTGGCCGCGCTCGAGAAGATGCTCACGCCCCGCAAACGCGCCCGACTCCTCGCCGTGATGCACAAGGTGCAGCGGCGCATGAACCAGAAGCGCTAGATAGGTAACCGTCGTCGTTCTCAGGCGAGTTGGACCAGGAGACGCTGCAGCCGCTCGCGCGCGTCGACGATGTCGGGGCGGTTCATCTTGTAGGCGCCATACAGGGCCCCGGCGGCACCGCCGCTGATGAGGCCGAGCACCGGCAAGACCGCGCCCGCCGCCGCGCCGCCCGCCGCCCAGTTCTTCATCGCCCGCTCGACCTGCAGCTCGTCGAGCACTTGGCGCACCTCGTCGGAGAGCACGCTCCGCTGCGAGGGGCTCAGGGTGGGCTGAGCGGCGAGGGTTTCGAGGTTGTGGACCTTGCGCTGGACGTCTTCGATGTTCATGGACGCTGGCCAATGTAAGCAGCTCGCCACACATGGCGAGTGAGCTGCTTCACAGGTTGGTTCTGCACGCCTTTGCGCTGAGCTCGCACAGTCTCACCGAAAGATTTCAACGGTGTAGCAAGTCGCGTGTCGTCTTCGACGCGCATGTTAAGCATCCGCATGTTGTTGCACCGGCGGGTCTTGGGTTTGGTCGCTTTGATCGCGGCCTTCATGTGGGCGGCGTGTAGCGTCGAAACCACCATCAACGACGACGATGACGACGGCGGGGGAGGCCAGGCGCCCAACCTCGTCGGTGCCGCGGACGTGAACATCCGCGAGGTGGCCATCTATCAGGGCATCAAGCGAACCCTCTCCGTCAACGGCGCCATCGCGGCTTCGGAGGTGCCGCTCGTCGCCGGTCGCGATGCCCTGGTGCGCGTCTTCTACTCGACGCCCCGGGCAGGCACGACGGTGACCGGCCGCATCGAGCTCGGGTCGGGTGAGGTGCTCGACAGCCCGGCGGTCCTGGTGGCCGAGTCGACCGATGAAGGCCTGGAGACGACGGTCAACATCAACGTGCCGGGCGCGCTCATCGGCGCGACCTTCGACTACCGCGTCTCCATCCTCGAAGAGGGTCCGAACGAAAACGACAACGCCGCAGCCCACTACCCCGCCGCCGGCCTCGAGTCCCACGTGGTGGAAGGTCCGCAGAACACCTTCCGCGTGGTGATGGCGCCCTTCCAGTACAACGCCGATGGCTCGGGCCGCGTGCCCGACATGTCGGAGCCGGCGCTCGAGGTGTACCGCCAGCGCCTCATGCAGCTGTACCCCGTCTCCAACGTCGAGATGCGCGCGCGCGCGCCGATTCCGTGGAGCGGCGCGATCCAGCCCAACGGTCAGGGCTGGCAAGAAGTGGGCATCGAGCTCTTCGGCCTCCGCAACCAGGACGGCGAGTCGGCCGACGTCTACTACTACGCCATCTTCAACCCAGCCGACTCCTTCCCGCAGTTCTGCGGCCAGGGCTGCCTGCTCGGGGTGACGCTGCTCAACGCCGACCCGCCCGACGTCGGGAACCCGCAGCTACGCGTGGCCCTCGGGGTAGGCTTCCCGGAGGTGGGTCCCGACACGGCCGCCCACGAGCTCGGCCATTCGCACGGTCGTGAGCACGCCAACTGCGGCCCAGGGCTCGACCCCAACAGCATCGACCAGAACTTCCCCCACGCCGGCGGCCAGATCGGCACCTGGGGATACGACATCATCAACGGTCAGCTGATGCCGCCGACGATGACGGACATCATGGGCTACTGCGACAACCAGTGGATCAGCGACTACAACTTCAGGGCGCTGCTCGACCGCGGCCGGAACGTGAACCTCCCTGACGGCGTGGTCGACGAGGGCCACGGCTACCAGCTCATCGCCATCGACGGGGAGGGCCAGGTCACGGCATGGAAGGACGTGGGCACCGTCCCGGCCGCTCGCATCCGCAACAACATCACCGCGGCCATCTTCAGCGACGTCGGGCCCACGCAGCGCGAAGGCACCTTCTTCCGCTACGACCACCTCCCCGGTGGTTGGATCATCCTGCCCAAGACCGAGCAAGAGACCACCCGCATCGAAGTGGTGGTCGACGGCAAGCTCGTGGTCGCCCAACGCTGACCCGTTCGGCCTACTCCTCGTCCTCCGAAGGCGCCGCTCGTCGGCGCCTTCGCCGTTTCTTGGGCTCGTCCGCTTTGCGTTTCTTGCGCTTCTTTCGTCGGCGCGGAGGCGCTTGCACGAGGTCGTACACAGGGTCGAGAAGACCGCGGTTGATGCGATACTGCAGGTAGAGGATTCCGAACAGCAGGGTCGGGAGGAGACCGAGGAAGGGGCGGTGGAGCTTGTGACTCCGCAGAAGTCGGTGGGTGGCCGCGCGAAGGTGGAAGGTCGCGACGAGGCTTCCGACCCCGGTCAGGCCATCGACCCCTTCGAGCAGGTTCACCACATCCATCAGCTCCGGGTGGTAGCTGGGTAGCCGGATGAAGAAGAGCCGAACCACCATGCTGGCCGGGAGGGCGGCGGTGAGAATGCCGAGACCGACGATGGCGCGGGTGTTGACGAGCTCCCGCTTGGCCCAGGCGTTGATGGCCTGGCCCCGGCTGAACATCCAGTACGGGTAGTAGAGGCCCACCGTGATGACCGCCAACCCGATCACCGCGAGCACGCTCGTCTGGGGCAGTGGCGTCCGGATCCCCTCCGTCGCCACCGCGGACGGCGCAGCGTAGGGATTGCCCTCGGCGGTCATCACGAGAGCCTACTCCGACTCCAGTGGGTTGCGACCCTCTTGGGGGCAGCGCACCATGGGGCATGCAGTGGGCTTCGGTCCTCAACGACGACGCATCCACCGAGCTTGCGACCACCACCGCCGCGCAGGCGCTGAGGTCCCAACTCGACGGCGAGCCCAGCCTCGTCTTCGCGTTCGTATCCCCCCATCACCTCGAGCACGCCGAGGGCATCCCGGACTGGATTCGCGAGACCTTTCCCGGCGTGCGCGTCGTCGGTTGCACGGGCGGCGGCATCGTAGGCGAGGGACGCGAGGTCGAGGACGCTCGGGCCATCTCGCTGGTGGCGGCCGTGCTCCCCGACGTGGAGATCGGCATTCATGCCCTCGATGACGAGCTGCCCGAGGATTGGCACACGGCGCTCTTTCCTCCGGGCGACGAACCTCCGGCCTTTTTGCTCCTGCCCGACCCCTTCAGCTTCGATCCCGACGGCTGTATCGCAGCGCTCGACGCCGCCTACCCGGGCGCGGTCATCGTGGGTGGGCTCGCGAGCGGCGGCCGCAGCCCGGGAAGCCACGTGCTCTACGCAGGCGACACGACGCGTCGAAGCGGTGCCGTGCTCATCAGCCTCCGCGGCAACGTCGTGGTCGACCCCGTCATCGCTCAGGGCTGCAAGCCCATTGGCACGCCGATGCTCATCTCGAGCTGCGACCGCAACGTCATCCTCGGGCTCGATCAGAAGAAGCCGGGCGACGTCATCCGCGAGGTCTTCGCCGAGCTCGAGGAGGACGACCGGCGCCTCTTTCGCACCTCGCTCTTCGTCGGCATCGAGATGCGCGATCAACGCCAGTACGAGGCCGGCGACTTCCTCATCCGCAACATCGTGGGCCTCAGCCCCGAAGGAGACGCCCTCGCCATCGGTGGCCACATCGAACGCTGGAAAGCGGTGCAGTTCCACCTTCGCGATCGGGATGCGTCGGCCGCCGACCTCCAGCGCCAGCTCGAGCGACAAGTCGACGCGCACCCCGAACCGGTTGGCGCGCTCCTCTTCTCTTGTCTGGGTCGAGGCGAGCACCTCTACGGCGAGCCCGATCACGACAGCCGCGCCTTCGCCGAGCTCGTGGGCGAGGTCCCCCTCGGGGGCTTCTTCTGCAACGGCGAGATCGGACCCGTCGGCGGCAAGACCTTCTCCCACGGCTACACCAGCGCCTTCGCGCTCTTCCGTCCCCGGAGCTGAACCTTGCGCGGCGTCGTGCTCGGCATCGCCCTCGTCGGCTGCGGCAGCCCACCACCGCCGCGACCCACGCCCCCTCCCCCCACCGTCACGGCGACGCCCCCGCCCACACCTCCGCCCTGCACCTCGCCCGGCGACTGTGTATCGGAGGCGCGGTTGCGCGCCGACGTGGGTGCCGTGGCCATCTCGCGCCCCCCTGGCTCACGCGGCCACGACGAGGTCCGAGAGCGGGTCGTGGCCGCTTTCGGCGCGGCCGGGCTCGAGGTCACCCTCGACGCCTACGGCACCGGGACCAACATCATCGGCACCCACCCAGGAAGGCGCGAGCAGGCGATCGTCATCTCCGCGCACTACGACCACGTATCCGGCTGCAGCGGGGCCGACGACAACGGGAGCGGGGTGGCGGCCGTGCTCGAGCTCACCCGCGTATTGCACGAGCGCTACGAACGCACGCTGGTCTTTGCGCTCTGGGACGAAGAGGAGTGGGGTCTCCTCGGATCCATGGCCTGGGCCAAGGAGGCCCAGGAGGCCGAACGCGACATCGCCTTCGTCCTGTCACTCGACGGCATCGGCTACGCCGACAAACGCCCTGGAAGCCAACGCATGCCCAAGGGGGTGAATCTCCTCGTGCCCGACGTGGCCCAGAGCATGGAGGCCAACGCCATGCGCGGCGACTTCATCGCCGTGGTGGGTGACGACGGCAGCGAGCCCTTCGTGAAGGCCTTCGCCGAGATCGCACCCACGTACGACCTGCGGGTGGAGACCGCCGTGCTCAATACCCTGAAGAAGCTCGCCTTCGGCGACGCCCAGCGCTCGGACCACGCCAGCTTCTGGCTCCACGGGTTCCCCGCCGTGATGCTGACCGACACCGCCAACTACCGCTACGGCGGGTACCACTGCGGCGACGGCGACGACGCCCCAGAGCGCCTCGACTACCCGTTCCTCCGGTCCGTCACGGCCACCCTCGCCGACGCCGTCGACCGCCTCGCGAAAGCCCCCGCTTCCGCCCCGGAGT
Source organism: Polyangia bacterium (assembly GCA_030426145.1). Lineage (GTDB taxonomy): Bacteria > Myxococcota_A > Polyangia > Polyangiales > Polyangiaceae > JAPYTK01. Next base: position 5,817 of record JAUHZF010000053.1, on the reverse strand, counting down.
AGACAAGGCTCGAAGGGTCGCGGGACAATGTTCCATCGGTTTGTGATGGATCTCTCCCCGGGCGACGTCATCGACGACAAGTACGAGATCGTCCGCCTGCTGGGTCGCGGGGGGATGGGGTCGGTCTACGAAGGTCGTCACCGTCGCATCCATCGGCGCGTCGCCATCAAGGTCATCCACGGGTCCATCGCCCACCACGAAGTGGCGCTCCAGCGCTTCGAGCGCGAGGCGCAGGCGGCAGGCCACATCGGCTCCCGGCACATCGTCGAGGTCCTCGACATCGGCGAGCTGCGCACCGGGCACCGCTTCATGGTGTTGGAATTCTTGGAGGGGCAGAGCCTCCAGGACCGCATGGAGGCCGAGGGTCAGCTCCTCCCCGAACACCTCTTCCCCATCGTGGCCGAGCTCCTCGAAGGGCTCGGCGCCGCCCACGCCGCTGGGATCGTGCACCGCGACCTCAAGCCGGACAACATCTGGTTGTGCCCGGCTCCCGGTGGGCGTGGTGAGTTCGTGAAGATCCTCGACTTCGGCGTCTCCAAGTTCCGCAAGCTCGAGGCCCTCACCTACCAGGACGAGACGACCAAAACCGGCGTCGTCGTGGGAACGCCGACCTACATGGCGCCCGAGCAGGCCCGGGGCGAGCGGGACGTCGACGGCCGCGCCGACATCTACTCGGTCGGGATCATTCTCTATCGGTGCCTGTCGGGGCGCCTGCCCCATGACGCCGAGTCGTACAACCAGCTCATCTTCAAGCTGGTCCTCGAGGAGCCGGAACCACTCGACCAGCTCATGCCGCACCTCGATCCTCAGATCATCGCGATGGTCATGAAGGCCATGGCCCGCGATCGGGAGGCTCGCTACCCCGACACGGAGTCGCTGCGCAGCGAGCTGGTGGGTTGGCTTCAGCGTCAGGGTCATCCGATATCCTTGGCCGTAGCGGGGCTGCTCCAGAGCGGAGACCGAGTCGGCGCCGAGCTACTCCAGAGCGGCGACCGCCTTCGGATCGAAGACCTCCGCACGCCGATGCCGGAGCACACCGAGTCGATGGCCGCCATCGAGCCCCCCGACCCTGGGGTCGGTTCGACCCAGCGCATCTCCATCGACGCGGCCGAGACCGTTCGCATGGCGCCTCTTCGCGACGAGGACGAGAAGACGACGTTACGCGTCGTGCCGCCCCCGCCCGAAGAAGAGGTGACGCTCGAGCGCCGGGTCCCATCCCGTCCTGCCCACGTGGTCCCGATCCCCGCTTCCCGGCGCCCGCTCACCCTCTCGAACAGCGCCAACATGGCCGTCGGCATCGGCATCGGCGTGACCGCCATGGCCGTCCTGATGGGGGTCGGGCTCTCCCAGTCCGACGCAGATCCCACGCGAGCCCGCGCCAAGTGGGGGAGCTTCGTGCAGGTCCTCACCCGCCGCGCCGCCGAGGACCTGGCCCCATAGGGTTGCAACCTGCGCCAACGGCTCTATGTTCGCGACGATTCGTTCGCCAACGAAGGAGTAGCCGTGAACGCCCCGAACGACACCGAGTTCGAGTTCAAGGCCGAGGTCCAGCGTGTCCTCGCCCTCGTCATCAACTCGCTCTACACGAACACCGAAGTCTTCCTGCGGGAGCTCATCTCCAACGCCTCCGACGCCCTCGACAAGGCGCGTTATCTCCGCCTCAGCGAGAAGGACGCGGTGCTCGAGGCCCAAGCCGAGCCGGCGATCAGCATCGAGGTCGACGAGGAGAAGAACGTCCTCGTCATCGAAGACAACGGCGTGGGCATGACCCGCGACGAGGTGGTCGAGAACCTCGGCACCATCGCCCGCTCGGGCACCGGCGAGTTTGCCAAGCGCTTCGAGGAGCTCACCAAGAGCAAGGACAAGGACGGCGCCCTCGACCTCATCGGCCAATTCGGCGTCGGCTTCTACGCCGTCTTCATGGTCGCGAGCCGCGTCGACGTAGAAACGCTGTCGGTCCGCAAGGACAGCAAGCCCGTGCTGTGGCGCTCGTCCGGTGAGGGGTCGTTCAGCGTGCTCGAGGGAGAGCGGACCACACCCGGCACGCGCATCACCATCCACCTCAAGCCCGACGCGAGCGAGTTCGCCAAGAAGTGGCGCATCGAGGGGATCATCAAGAAGTACTCCGACTTCGTCATGTTCCCCATCAAGGTGGACGGCGAGGTCGCGAACCAGAGCTCTGCCGTGTGGCGCAAGCCGAAGAGCCAGGTGACCGAAGAAGACCACGCGGCCTTCTTCAAACACGTCACGCAGGGCCGCGTCGGCGACAAGCCGCTCGCCACCGTGCACTACAGCGTCGACGCCCCGGTGCAGTTCTCGGCCCTGCTCTACGTGCCCGAACGTGCCCCCGCCGACCTGTTCATGATGAACAAGGACCGCGAAGGCCTCCGCCTCTACGCGAAGCGCGTCCTCATCCAAGAGAACAACGACAAGCTGCTCCCCGTCTACCTCCGCTTCGTGCGCGGCGTGGTCGACTCCGAGGACCTCCAGCTCAACGTCTCGCGCGAGACCCTGCAGGAGAACCGCACCCTCAAAACCATCGAGAGCCAGCTCACCAAGCAGATCCTCAAGGAGCTCACGCGGATCAGCGACGACGAGCCCGAGCGCTACCTCGAGATCTACCGCGCCTTCGGCCAGGTCCTCAAAGAGGGCCTGACCATGGACTTCAAGCAGAAGGACACCTTGGCCGGACTCTGTCGCTTCGAGACCCTGCAGAACGAGCCCGGCACGCTGGTGAGCTTGAAGGACTACGTCGCCGGTAAGAAAGAAGATCAGAAGGCCATCTACTACATGACGGGCCAGGCTCGAGAGCAGCTCGAGCAGAGTCCCCACCTCGAGGTCTTCCGCAAGAAGGAGATCGACGTGCTCCTGCTGACCGACCCGATCGACGAGTGGGTGGTCAAGGCGCTGCCGACCTTCGAGGAGCTGCCGCTCACGAGCGTCGTGCACGGTGACCTCGACTTGGAGGAGGGCGACGACTTCGAGGAGAAGAAGAACGCCCTCGGGCAGACCATCGCCGCGCTGCGCACGGCACTCGGCGACAAGGTCACCGAGGTACGGGTGTCGTCCCGGCTCACCGACACCGCGAGCTGCCTCGTAGCCAAGGAAGGCGACCCCGGGGCCAACATGGAGCGGATCATGCGGATGCTCGACGAGCGCGCCCAGGAGCGCTCACGCATCCTCGAGATCAACCCCAACCACCCCTTCGTGCAGAACCTCCAGGCCCTGGTCGAAAAGAAGAAGGGCTCGCCGCGCATCAACATGTACGCGGAGATGCTCTACGACCAAGCTCTGCTGAGCGAAGGTGTCATCGAAGACCCCGCCAAGCTCGTGAAGCGCATTCAGGATCTCCTGGTGCAGAGCAGCCAGGCGGACCTCGACGGTTGAACGCCCTCGACGCCCTCCGGGCGTGCGTCACCCCACGGGGCTTCGTGGCCTCGACCGAGACGCGCACCAACTACCGGCGCGTCTGGGGCCGCGACGCCATGGTCTGTGGCCTGGCCGCGCTGGTCTGCGGGGAGGACGATCTGGTGGAGGCCACCCGGGCCAGCCTCGAGACGCTGGCCCAACACCAGGGCCCGGTGGGGCAGATCCCCAGCAACGTCTCGGCCGACGGCGAGGTGAGCTACGGCGGCACCGCCGGTCGCGTGGACGCCACCATCTGGTGGGTCCTCGGGGCCTGCCTTTACGGCCGGCTGGTCGACGACGCCTGGCTCGCTGAGCGCTACGACGCGCTCGCGGCCTGTGAGCGTGTATTGCGCGCCTGGGAGCACAACGACGCCGGCCTCATCTACGTGCCCCAGTCGGGTGATTGGGCCGACGAGTATGCGCTCAGCGGGTACTTGCTCTACGACCAAGCGCTGCGCCTCTGGGCTAGTCGCGAGCTGCACGCGGCCTGTCGTCGTCACGACTGGCACATCCCGCTGCGCCGTGGTCCCACCTTCCTCGCCGAGCGCATCGGCAACGCCTTCGCCACCGACGAGGGCTTTCTCGCGGGGTTCCATGCCGGGGCGCGCGAGACGGTCTTCGACGCCTTTGGCACCGCCTTGTGCACATGGCTCGAGGTCGGCCCGGCCAGGGTGCGAGAACGGGCGTTCTTGCGGGCCGACGCCATCACGAAACACGGTCTCGTGCCGGCTTTCGATCCCCCCATCGAAGAAGGCGATCCACGATACGCCGGGCTCGAGCAGGCCGCGGCCGAGCACCTGCGCAACCGTCCCGGCCGCTACCACAATGGCGGGCTGTGGCCCCTCGTCACGGGCTTCTGGGCCATGGCTGCCCGCCGACGGGGCGCAGAGCTCGCACGTACGCGCTGGGCCGAAGGCATCGCCGACGCCAACCGCGCACACGGCTTCCCCGAGTACCTCGACGCAAACGACGGCGCTCCGGGCGGAACCACCGGTCAGGCTTGGAGCGCCGCCGCCGAGCTCCTCGCCACCACCGACCTCGACGCGCTCGACGCGTGAATGGACACCGAGGCCGGCGCGTACGGGGTGTGTAGCGAACCCATCGGGACCGTCTTGTCGCGTCGTGCGATAATGCCGTCGGCATGCGGCTCTGGGTCTTCGCTCCAACGGCCCTCTTCGTGGGGTGCACTGCACTGGCAGGGCTCGACGAGCTGCGCTTCGAAGGCGACGGCGGTGGTGGTTCTCCGGGCACAGGTGGCGAGGGCGGTACAGCCGCCACGGGTGGCGGCGGCAGCCTCCCCGTGCGCTTCGAAGACCGCGTCGCAGCCGACTTCGAACAAGGCAGCTTCAACGACACAGGTATCGACGACGATGCCGTCTTGCTCAACATCGATGCCGAGTCGGGGCGGTTTCTCTCCCGTGTGTTCGATGCGCAGAGACCGGTTCGCATCACCCAGGTGAGCTGGCTGCCCAGCCATCCCTACGGCAAGCCACTGCCTCGTGGAGGCGGGGTCGACACCGGCTACCCTCGCGGTGGGGTCGACATGGGGGACGCCATCCTCCATCTCGACTTCGATGGGGGCGACGTCGACGCGCCCACGCAGTTCACGAACCACGCGCCCAAGGGGCAACCTGCCGTCGTCAACGGTCCAGCCACCCCCCTCCCCCCCGGCCGTGCCGGCTTGGGCTACGCCGATACGACCGACACCAAGCTCGAGATCGCGGTCGACGCCATGAGCCCCTTCCAGTTCGGTGCCGGCGACTTCACCTGGGCCTACTGGTTCAAGTCGACGCAGAGCTGCCCATCGAACAATCCCCCCTTCGGCAATCGTGTGCACCTCGGCATCGAAGAGACCGCAGGCGACCAGACCCACTTGTGGCTCGGCTGCACCAGCTCTGCGGCTTGCACGGGCGCCGGCGGCCACCTTGGAGGCACCTTTCGCATGACGTCGGGTGAGGGCCACGACTACTGCGGCGAGGCCGTCATCAACGACGGTCAGTGGCACCACCTCGCCTTGGTCAAGTCCGGACATGAGGCGGCCACACTGCGCCTCTTCGTCGACGGCTTTCTCGATCTCGAGCTCGGGGTGCCCTTCGTGGGCGAAGCGTCCTTCGCTGGCGTGGTGCCCTTCTTCGTCGGAGGCTTCACGAACGACGGTTTCCAGGCCCAAGGGCTCTTCGACGACGTCGTCGTAGCGACCCGCGCGTGGAGTGCGGTCGAGGTGGCGAGCGCCTGCGCCCGGCACGCCCTCGGACTCACCCTTCGCGTACGCACCTGCAACGAGCCAGACTGCGCGGACGACCCTTCCTTCGGACCGCCCATGCGCGATGACATTCCCGACACCAATGCCCCGCTGGTGCGGAAGGTGGAGGGGTCGAGTGGGCGCTATGTGCAGTACGAGGTCGAGCT
>JAUHZF010000437.1 GCA_030426145.1 Polyangia bacterium | reverse complement strand
GGGCTCGAACTCGATCTCGATCTCGATCTCGATCTCGATCTCGATCTCGATCTCGGGCTCGAGAACCTCGAACCTCGAACCTCGAACCTCGAACCTCGAACCTCGAACCTCGAACCTCGAACCTCGCACCTCGAACCTCGAACCTCGAACCTCGAACCTCGAACCTCGAACCTCGAACCCGGAACCTCAGCCCCCGCGCCGCGCCCCGTGCGGCCCCAGCAACCACGCCAGCTCGGTTTGTGCCTCGACGGCCATGTCGTTCCAGCGGGTCATCACGCAGCCGTCGAGGGCTTTGGCGGCTGGGCTCTTCGTGTGATCGGGAAGGGCGTCGACGAGGCGGACGACGATGTCGCGGGCCTCGGAGACCATCTTCTGGAGGAGCGCGATGATGGAGCCGACGTCGACGTCTTCTTCACTCTCGTGCCAGCAGTCGTAGTCGGTCGCCAGGGCGAGGGTGGCGTAGGGAAGCTCGGCCTCGCGGGCGAGCTTCGCCTCCGGCAAGTTGGTCATGCCGATGACGTCGACGCCCCACTGGCGATAGAGCCTGCTCTCGGCTCGGGTCGAGAACTGGGGGCCCTCCATGCAAACGTAGGTGCCGCCTCGGTGCAGCTTGGGCCGCTCGCTCTCGGGCACGTCGGCCAGCACCTCGGCCGCCATCTCGTGCACAGCCGCGGCGAGCTGCGGACAGACCGGATCGGCGAAGGAGACGTGCGCGGTGGCGCCACCGTCGAAGAAGGAGCTGACGCGGCGCTTGGTCATGTCGATGAACTGGTCGACGACGACCAGGTCGCCGGGGGCGATGTTCTCCTTCATCGAACCGACCGCGCTCACGCTCAGTACTTGGGTGGCCCCCAGCATCTTCAGGGCACAGACGTTGGCGCGATAGGGGATGACGTGGGGGGCGAGCCGATGGCCTCGGCCGTGGCGTGGAAGGAACAGTACCCGTCGCTTCCCGATGCGCCCACGCACGATCTCGTCGCTGGGGGCCCCGTAGGGCGTCTCCACCGCGACCCGCTCCACGTCTTCGAGTCCGGGGATGTCGTAGAGCCCACTGCCACCGATGACGGCGAGGACCTCGTCCTGCGTCATCAGGTACCCCCTTCGAGCATGGCACCCGAAGCGCGGAGCAAGGACTCGGTGTGCTGCGCGTGGCGCTGGCGACGGCAGCGCTCGGCGATGACGATGGAGCGCATGCGCTCGTGGCCGAGTGCGACGTCGTCGTTGACGACGATGTAGTCGAAGAGCCCGTAGTGGGCGATCTCGCGCTTCGCGTTGGCGAGCCGTACCTGCGTGGTCGCCTCGTCCTCGGTCCCGCGGCCGCGTAGGCGGCGCTCGAGCTCCTCGAGCCCGGGCGGGAGGATGAAGACGGTGACGGCATCGGCGAAGCTGGCGCGGATCTGACGCGCGCCCTGAAAGTCGATGTCGAAGATCACGCCATCGATGGCAGGGTCGTGCCTCGCGGCTTCGATCTCGCCCAGGCTCGTTCCGTAGTAGTGACCGTGCACGCGTGCCCACTCGGCGAACTCGCCACGCTCGACCATCGACTCGAAGGCTTCGGTGTCGATGAAGTGGTACTCGCGCCCGTCCACCTCGTTTGGCCGCGGCTTGCGCGTGGTGTGCGAGACGCTGAACCGCAGGCGCGGGAACTCGGACCGCAGCCGATTGCAGAGCGTGGTCTTGCCCGCCCCAGAGGGCGAGGAGACGATGAGCATGAGGAACGCCGACTCGGCGGACCCGCTCATTCCAACCCCTTCCTCCGGCGGATTTCGGCCTTCATCCGCTCGTACTCGATCTCCCACGTCCTGGTGCCCTCCTTGACGTGTTTGAGCTTGGCCCGAACCTCCGCCTCGAGGTTGACCTCCTTGGCGTCGTCGGCCCGGAGGTAGACCCGCATGCGCCGGCGCATGACGTTGTCGTCGGCGTAGATCTCTTCGACGTTGCCCGAGTGCATCAGCATCTGGAGAAGCTGCGTCAGCAGGTAGTCGAGGGCTTCGTCGCCGGTCTTGATGCCAGCCTGCTCGGCCGCGAGCCGCTTGATGCGCCCATACTCGCCTTGCGGGAGCCCTCGCTGCTGCACGAGCTCGCGCGCGCGCAGGTTCACCTTTTCGAGATCGTTGACGTAGTTGCCGAGAACAGCTTGGACGTCGCGCTCGACTTCGGCCTGATTCACGACCTCGATATCCTCGTTGTCGACGAGCGCCTTGACGATCTGTCGGCTGAGCGTGGGCAGCTGACCCCGGTGCAGGTGCATCCTCGTCCTTTAGCAGGGTTCGCGACCTCTTCCGAGCCCCAGATTGGCAAGGGCCTGACTATGATGCGAGGGCGTGAGCTCGACTGACTGTCCCTGGTGCGGTGACCCGTCTGGAGGCGCTTCTCCGCAGTGTGCACGCTGCGGTCGCGACCCGGCGATGCACCCCTCGCGTACGGGTGGAGGGCTCGAGCTCGGTCTCGACCTCCCGACCGCTCCATCGCGCCCTGCGCCAGCGGCCGACCCTCGCTCGGCCCCGCTGCCCAGTCCCGACGGCGAGCGGCCCCCTGCGGCGAGAGCGGCGGCGACGGCGGGGCCGGCCACCAGCGATGACCTCGGTGCCTTCGGGGACTGGGAGCAGGCAGACCTCGACGTCGACCTCGACATGGGGTCGACGCCGCCTCCTGCGCATGCCCCCGCGGCCACTGCTGCGCCCGCGGCCGAAGTGCCCTCGCTCGGCATTCCCCTCGACGATGACAGCCCGCCGCGCACGCGGGTCCCGACCGAGGTGCCCTCGGCGGTTCCGATGGCGCTCGCGCCCATCACGGAGGCCGAGATCGAAGCGGTCGCGCAGTTCGGCCCCAAGCCGGCCAACGTCTTCCTGACGCCGCTCTACGCGTGGAAGATCTTTCGTCGCAAGCCCGACCTCGAGAAGATGTTCGCGCTGCGCCAGCAGACCCACGAAGCCGGCGTGCGTGGCCTTCGCCGACAGCGCAAGGAGATCTTCGAAGCCCTCTCGCGTCGCCACCCGAAGTCGGTGCAGGCCCTGCAGTCCGGACTCGACGCCGCCGACGCGATGGTGATGCAGCAGCAGTCCCAGTTCTCGCAACAGAACAAGGTCGTGGCGCAGCAGCTCGAGGGCCTCGAGGGCCGTCGCAAAGGCGTCGAGGAGCAGCTCGGGCAGCGCCGCCGCGACCACCAGCTGGCTCAGGTCGCGGTGGAAGAGGCGCGACGGCGCCACAAGCAGCTCGAGACCGACATCGAGCGGCTCGTGGATCGGATCGCGCGTGCGCAGCAGGGCCCCGGCCCTGGGGTGCAGGCCAGCCACGTCGATGTGGCGGCTCTCGAGCAGCAGAAGCAGGCGCTCGTGGGGCAGATCTCCGCACGCAAGCAGGCCATCTTCCAGGCCCAGCAGGTTGCGCAACAGCGACGTCAAGAGCTCCAGGCGCTCGAGCGCGACATCCAGGGCATCGACCAGCAGATGGGGCAGGCCGAGCGCACCGCCCAGATGACGCAGGCGTCGACCTTCCGCGCGCTGAATGCCGCACAGGATGCCCGTCTCGACGCCTACGACGATGCCCTCCGCAACGTGATGGAGCAGGCACCAGACCTCCTCGAAGCACCCGAGAAGGTGCGGCTCGCCGAGCTCGAGGAGAGCATCGCCAACCTGGGTAAGGAGCTCGAAGTGCATCGGCGCGCCGTGACCGCCTTCGACGAGACCGCACGCCGTCAAGGCATCGGCATCGCCGTGGTCGTCGCGGTCGTGTTCCTGCTCGTCGTCGCTTCGCTCGTCCGGGTGGGCTGAGCTCAGTCCTCGCCGCGGGAGGACTTCGGGGGGGCCTTGCTCTTGGTCTTGCTCTTGCCGGGCCGAGACTTCGAGGGGCGCGAGCTGGGCCCGGCTGGTGCGCTGCGCCGTGATGCGGGGGCGGAGCCGCGGCTGGAGCGGGGCGCCTTGCGGTCGATACCGAGCTTGAGGCGGGACATGACCGCTTCGCGCTGACGCTCCTTGTACTTCGCGTGGGCGGCATCGCCGCGCTCGTTGGTCTCTTCCGTGCCCGCGTCGACCATCTGGAACTCACACAGACCGAAGACCACGGGTCCGAGGCTCCGCAGCTCCTCCGGCGCGGCCAGGAGCACCTCGTCCGGCACCCGCACCGGCAGGTCCACCACGAAGTGGATGATTCGATACGATTCGGCCGAGAACTTGTTGTCGCCCGCCACGAGGTCGTCGGCGACGTCGCCCTGGGCGCGAGAAACGAGCTGCGCGAGGTGGGGATTGTCCGAGCAGTAGCTGCGGAAGGGGAAGATCGTGTTGATGCTCTCCCCAGGCACCACGTAGTTGAACGGGAACAGGTGCTGCGACAAGAAGAGGAGCACCGGGAGGATGTCGTCCCGCGTCCGGGTGACGATGCGGAAGCGCAGCTTGTCGTAGACGGCAGACGAGTGCGCGTCGGCCTTGCTGAGGAGCTTGGTGTAGATCGAGTCGCGGCGCTTCCGGCCCCCGACGAACTCGGTGATGGGCAATCCCGCCGCCAACATGTGCCCCACCAGCCGGTAGACGCGCTCCTCGATGAGGCGGAAGAGGTCCTGGTCGCTCATGGCGAGCGAGAAGAGGAGCTCGCGCGCCTCCACGTGGTGGATGATGTGCATCGCCTTGAGGATCGTGCAGGCACAGAGCTGCCGGTGACCCTTGGACGACGCCACGAGAAGCAGCTCCGCCACCGTGGCTCGCTCGACGGCCCTCGGGATGGGGAACTGGAACTGCCGTCGAAGGTAGTCGATGGCGTTCTCTTTGAGCTCCTCGAGGCGCGCACGGTCGAGCTCGTCGTCCGGCAGAAAACCCTGAGAGCCGAGGAAGACGCGCACGTCCTCTTCGTCTTCGAGGTTGAGACGCCGCCAATCGATGACCGAGCGGCCGGCGAGGATGAGCCAGACGCTCTCGAGGTCGGACAGCGAGAACTCGTCGAGGCGCTTGAGTGACCCTACCGCTTGCGTCTGCACGTTGGCATCCAAGAATGCCCCAACCTAGGGGGCAAGGACCCGCCACCGCGGCACCGAGCGGCAGGTGGAGGAGGGAGGACCCCGGTCAGGGATCGGTCCGCGGGGTGCCGAAGAACTTCGGCTGCTTCCCGATGGTGAGCGTGCCGAGGAAGATCCCGACGGTGAGCAACACCACGATGGCGTGGCCCAGGTGGGCTCCGGAGTAGCCGATGGCGGCGAAGGGAGCGAGGGCGGCCAGGTACCAGGGGGCGATCTTCATCTCTTGCCTCGAGTGGGTGCTGCTTGGGCTGCGATCAGTCGGGTAAGCTGATGTCGTATAAGGTGCCACTACCCCCCGTGGCGGGCCAAGAACTAGCGGGGCTGGGCGCCGTGTACAAGCTCTCTTTTTGCGAGGTCGGATCATCTCGGGTGCTAGACCCGATTGCACACCTGAGGCCGAACCCTGTTCACGTGTTCAAGTGAATGAAATGACGGAAAAAGCTCGTTCTCTCGACGATGAGGACGCCGTGGACGGCGAACCACGAAGCGTGTCCATCGAGCCACGTCCCGACCTCCCGGCGCCCATGTCGATGCGCCGGCGGGCGGCCATCTTCGTCTTGCTCCTCGGCGGCGTGCTGGCGGCCCGCCCGCTCATCGAGGCCACGCCGGACGAGCGCAGGTTCTCGATCTCCGTCGATGCCCCCGTCGAGCGGATCGAGCTCGTGTGGCGAGACGAGGAGGGGGACGTCATCCGGCAGCTCGAGCAGAACGTGCCGGCATCGGGCCCCGCGGTCGTGGAACGGGTTCTACGCCTTCGTGCCGGGCGCTATCAGCTCGAGATGACGACCCACGGCAAGCAGGGCCCGGCCCATGCCATCCGGACCATCGACATCGCCGAAGACACCAGCGAGGTGCGCGTGGTTGCGCCCACCACCGCTGCGGTCCGATCGTCTCAGTGACCCTTGCCGCCGGGGCCCGCGAAGCTTCGGATGTGGCCTACCAAGCCTCGAACCACGTCGGGGGGGAGATGGCCGAAGGCCGGCATCTTGTTGCGCCCCTGCTTGATCACGTTTGCGATCTGCTCGTCCGAGTAGCCGGACTGGAAGTCGGGACGCGCGAGGTTCGGGACCTTGAGCATCCGGCCCTGCGGTCCGTCACCGCGTCCGGCGCGCCCGTGGCATACGGCGCAGTTCTGACGCCACGTCACGGCCACGAGCGTCGCATTCTCCTCGCCGGGCGCCGCCGTCCCCACGACCTGACCGGTGGGGCGCTCGTTGTGTGTATGGTCGGCTGCAGTCCACTCGCGCACGGGCCCGGCGTCGTCGTTGCAGCCCACGAGCAGCGCGGCGGCCAACGAGAGGCCAGCCATGATGGGGGCCAGGGAGCTTCGACGCGAGGCGAGGCGGGGCATCACCCTGCTCTTAACACGTCGCTCAGTCGCAGGGATGACCGGCTAGCTGGCCAGGCTCACCCCCGTCGACCGGGAGCCCCCCTTCGGCCGTGCCGTCGACCTCGGCCCGTACGAACATCACGCGCCGATTCTTCGCTTTGGCCTCTTCGTCGTCGTCCGGCACCAGCAGCTTCTTCTCGCCGAAGCCGACCGGCACCAGACGCTTGCAGTCGATGCCCTTGGCCACCAGCCATCCCGTGACCGCCATCGCCCGACGCTTGGAGAGGTCGAAGTTGGAGGCGTCGTCACCGTCCGTGTCGGTGTGACCCTCGATGCGGAGCTTGGTCACTTCGGTTCGGGCCGTGAGGTACTCACGCACCATCTCCAGGAACTCGTCCGACTCGGGGAGCAGGGTCGCCGTGCCCTTCTTGAACCGAATGGGCCCGGGGAGCTCGACCTCGCCCTTGGCGTTGACCGTGTAGCTCATCTTGGTCTTGAGCTTGGGCTTGAAGGGCGCAGGCGCGGGGGGCGCGGGGGCCGGGTCGACCGGAGCGGGGGCCGGCGCAGGCTCGTCGGCCGGCTTGCCGACGGTGACCTTGCACCCCGCGGCGCCGAGCGTGGTGACGGCGAGCAGTGCGGACAGAAGACGAATAGGGCTGGTTCGCATCGAAAGTTCGTTCTCCTCGAGGGGCCGAAACGCGGCCGAGGCTGGACCGTCGTTCGACGGTATGACCCTTACCCGCATTCAGCGCGGGCGGGGCAAGCAAGCCCCGCCGCCAGGGGACAGACGCACGAACGCCGGGTCGCAGCTCAGCCACGCCCGGCGTTCGAAGGTCGAAGTGCGAGACTTCTTCGTGGGACTCAGGCGCCGCCGGCGCCGCCGGTGCCCATGCCGCCCATGCCCATGCCGCCTGCGCCACTGCCGCCGGTGCTGCTCGGGTTGCAGGGGTCCTCAGCCGGGGGCTGCGCGTCCTCGATGGCGCCGATCTGCACGGGCTTCGCCTCGAAGCCGAGCCCGATCGAGATGGCCCCACACTCGCCGCTGCCGCTCTGGGCGCCGCTCGAGGGCATGTCGGCTGCCTTGCGGATCTCGTCCTTGATCGCCTCCA
>JAUHZF010000436.1 GCA_030426145.1 Polyangia bacterium | reverse complement strand
CTTCGTGCAGGTGAGCGGCGCAGACCTCCACCACCGTCGCCCCTCCGAAGACGGGCTCCCCCGTGAGCAGGTAGTAGCCCACCGCGCCGAGCGCATAGATGTCGGTTCGCTCGTCGACACCATCCCTCGACTTGATGGCCTCCGGCGCCATGTAGAGGGGCGTACCGGTCAGCACGTCGCCATCGGCGATGCTCGCGCCATCGTTGCCGTGGAGGTCTTTCACGAGTCCGAAGTCCAGCACCTTGACCACGTCGTGCTCGCCGCCGCGGGCGGTGAGGAAGATGTTGGCCGGCTTCACGTCGCGATGGATGAGGCCCACGTCGTGGGCTTCGGCCAGCGCTCCGCACGCCTGACGCAGAACGTGGATGACGCGCTCGGGCGGAAGCGGCCCGTACTCCTTCACGAGTGCCTCGAGGTTGACCCCGTCGAGGTACTCCATGGCGTAGTAGAAAACGCCATCCGGGGTGCGCCCGTAGTCGAAGATCGAAATCGTGTTCGGGTGCGTCAGCTGCGCCGTGAGCTGCACCTCGCGCTCGAAGCGGGCGACCTGGCGCGCGGTGACCTTCTCCGGCGGGAGTAGCTTCACCGCCGTCGGGCGTCGCAGCATGGCGTGACGCGCGCGGAACACCTGGCCCATGCCGCCCTCACCCAACATCTCCTCGAGCGTGTACTGACCGAGCTGTCGCGCCTCGCGCACCCGGGTTCGAAGGCCGTAGATCACCCGTTGGGACACGGTGGCGATGAGCACGAAAGCCGCCCCCCACATGGCCGTGGTGAGGACGGCTTCGAGGGCCGAGACGCCTTCGTTGGCGAGCTGCGGCGTCTGCGCCACCACCATCCCCATGAGTGGCAAGCACGCGACCGCATTGATGATGGCCGCCCGCCGCGGGGGCTCTGGGATGATCACGGCGCGCGTCGTGAGCAAAACGCCGGTGATCAGCACCCCGAGCAAGTTGCCCGCCCGCGGGAAGGGCACCGAGAACATCCACCCCAGCACGGCGTAGAAGCACAGCTGAAGAAAAAGGCCTCCGACGTCGAGCGCGCGAAGCCACCCGAGCCCGATCGTGCGGCGCCGGCGCGTGACCGCGTAGATGAGCCACGCGAAGCCAACGGCCGTGCCGTGGAGGATGAACGGCGGCCGGCCCACGCACTCCTCGAACGAGGCGGCCTGGCTCAAGATGATGGCGTCCCGGAGCCAGAATAGGCCCGACACGATGCCGACCACCTTGGCCCAGAGTCGCAGCCGTCCTTGGAGGAAGCGCGCCCCCTGCTCGCCTTCGAGCGAGCCGACGCTGGTCAGCGGGACCACCGATGGTCCCGTGATGTCCTCATCGAGCGACACGCGCCGAGTATAGTCACGCCCCGCGAAGATGCCCGAGCCCGGGGCTACTTGCCGCGCGGCGGCGCAGCATTGGCGTGCCGCTCCGTCGACCGACCCACGCGGCCCACCATGTCGCGGATCTCCTTCGCGTGCGGGCCGTCCATCCGGATGGCGACCCCGAAGTGGCTCCCGCCCACGCGGTGCCGCGACAAGAGAACGTACTGTGCCTTGAAGCGGTCGTCGTTCTTCATGCGCGCCACCATGTCCTTGTAGTCGGGGTGCGGCATGTAGATGAGGTCGGGGGCTGCGTCGTCGACGAGGTGCTCGACGTCGAAGGGGCCAAAGGCGTAGGCCTTGGTGTTGAGCCCCGCCAGATCCACGATCTTCTGTTGTGGAGCCATGACCCCGATGAAGCCCACCTCGGTGGTGGCGATGGTGATGGCCGGCATCTCCGACAGTTCGTTGAGCCCGGGCCAGAAGTGACTGGGTCCCGGTTCCTTCGCGAGCCGGATGGCCGACAGTGAGGTGTCGTGCCTGGCGCGGGCTCCGGCCGCTTGCACGGCATCACCTGCCACTGGGAAGAGTTGCGTCCAGAGAAGCACGTTGGCGCCCACCACGGCCGCTGGCCACAACCGGCCACTCAGCTCGTCGGCGCGCGCCCGGACCCGGGTCAAGCTTCGCCCCATCAGGTAGACCAGTGCTGCGAGCACCGGCTGGTAGAAGCGGCCGTGCATGCCCATGATCGGCAGCGCGATGAGTGCGTGAAACAGGAGCAGGAGTACCGCCGCCACGGCGATCCCGCGCTCGGGCGCCCCCGCACTCCGCCACCAACGCCGGGGAGAAAGCCCGAACTCGACCCCAATGGGAATCAGCAGTGGCCACACCTGGGCGAAAAAGTGGCCGAGCTCACTCCAGCTCCGCCCGCGATAGATGCGCAAGAAGCCGGGACCGTAGACCCCGCTCGCCTTGGTGAAGAATGGGAGCGGCAGTGGTACGTCGAAGTAGGCCCATGCCGTCGCCATGAGCACCAGCACGGTACCCGCAGTGGTGATGCCGAGCTTGAGGGCGTCGCGCCGCGTGGCCTCGCCCGTGGGCAGAACCAGGGCCGACAGGGCCACGCAGCCCCCAAAGAGCACGAGCTCGGGACGTACCCAGAACGCGACCCCGGCCATGACGCCCACCCGAAGCCATGTCGCGGGGCGCTGGGCGAAGCCGTGCAAGAGCCAGAGAAGCACCGCGAGGTAGCCGACGCCAAACCACGTATCCATGCCGGAGACCACGTGCTCCGCCGACACTGGCGCCGCCGCCACCACGCCCACGGCAGCCGCCGCCAACCACCCGGCCGTCTTTCCCCCGGCTGCGCGGTACCCGAGCCTCGCGATCAGGAGCAAGGCGGAGCCAGCGCAGAGCACCGACGTGATCAGGGCCGCCCGAGCCGGGTCCTCGACGCCCAGGCGCACCGAGGTGACCGGAGCCAGGTAGAGCAGCGAGGTCAGCCCGAAGGTGGGCTCGCCGCCGGGGTTGAAGGCTACGCCGTGGCCGGCGAGCACGTTGCCTGCGTAGCGCTGGAAGATGAAGGCGTCGTCCCACAGGGCCGCGCCCCACCATCGCACGAAGACGTGGAGTGCGAGCACCACCACCCCGACGACGAGCGTGATGAGGCCCAGGCGTGCTGCAGGATCGGCACCCTCACCGTCTGCCTGACCGACCCGTCGGGCGAGGTAACGAAGCATGACACCAGCCGAAGCACAGGTCATGCCGAATTGCGGCGGTTATTGATAACAAGGGGTTAGGCTGCCGATGGCGCACATCGAGGTGTCGATGAGTCAGCTTGGGCCAGCCGCTGGTGGCGCAAGCTGACGCGGCGCGTCGGAGGTTTTTGCACTGCGGGATTTACGCGGAGGCGAGAGACCGCGATGGCTGAGGGGTGAGCGAACCGGGCGATTTCCACGATCTCTTCTCCGGCCACGCCGAAGACTACGCCCTCTATCGGCCGACGTACCCCGACGCTCTGTACACGTGCATCGCGGATGCCTTGAAGGGACGCGCACTCGCTTGGGATTGCGCGACGGGCAACGGTCAGGCTGCGATCTGCGTCGCCAAACACGTCGACCGGGTCGTCGCCACGGATGCCAGCGCCGAGCAACTCGCCCACGCCACGCCGCATCCGAAGGTGACCTACCAGCGTGCGCGCGCCGAATCCTCTGGCCTCGAAGCCGAGAGCGTCGACCTGGTGACCGTCGCTGCTGCGGTTCACTGGTTCGATCTCGACCGCTTCTACGCCGAGATCCGGCGTGTGACGCGTCCCGGCGCCGTGGTGGCGCTGTGGACCTACCGGCCACACATTCTGGTGGAGCCCGCCATCGAAGCGCTCATGCAGGAGCTCGCTCTCGTTCGGCTCGCCGAACATTGGGCCCCCCCCATCCCGCGCTACGTGGAGCCCGGATACACCACCCTGCCCTTCCCGTTCGCGGAGCTTCCGACGCCCGCGCTCGCGTGCGAGGTCAGCTGGACGCTCGATGGGCTGCTCTCCCACATGCGCACCTGGTCTGGTGTCCAGACCGCATGGCGCGCCACCGGGCGCGATCTGGTGGGCGAGATGGCGGACGACTTCGCCCGCGCCTGGGGCGACCCCCATCGCGTGCGCGAGGTGCGCTTTCCCCTGCACTTGAAACTCGGACGGGTTTGACCCTGGGCACGGCGGATCCGACAATGGCCCCCTGCCGATGAAACCGGCGCCAAAGCCATCCGACGAGGCCGAGCGGCTCGCCATCCTGCGTTCGTACCAGATCCTCGATACGGCGCCGGAGGAGACCTTCGACCGCATCGCGCGACTCGCGCAGAGGATGTTGGATGTCCCCATCGCCCTCGTGTCGCTGATCGACGCCGAGCGGCAGTGGTTCAAAGCGACGATCGGGCTGCATGTGCGAGAGACCCCGCGCACGGAGGCATTCTGCGCCCACGCCATTCTCGACCAGGGAGTCCTGGTGATCCCGGACACGCACGAGGACCCGCGTTTCTCCGCCAACCCTCACGTGGTCGGGGGCCCGAAGATCCGATTCTACGCTGGTGCGCCCCTGCGCCCTCAGAGGTGCGACAGCGCCATCGGGATGCTGTGTGTGCTCGACGTCGAGCCTCGTGAACCGACGGAGCGCGACCTGGAGGACCTCCGCGAGCTGGCCGCCGTCGTCGAGGACGAGCTGGAGTTACGCCGCACCCGGCGGCTCGCACAGGAGCAGCTCCCGATGTTCAGGCTCTCGGAGCAAGTCGCCGGGGTGGGTCACTGGTCGTACGACCGCCTCGACCGTCGCCTCACGTGGTCCCAGGAGACCGCGCGCATCCACGGCGTCGACCCGGAGACCCATCAGCCGAGCGCCGAGGATACGCTCGAGCGCGTACACGAGGACGACCGAGCGCGGCTTCAGGAGGCCATTGCCCACGCGCTCGAGCATGGCGAGTCCTATTCCATCGACTACCGCATCGTGCGCCCCGACGGCGAGGTGCGTCGCGTGCACGCCCGCGGCCTCATCGACACGCGCACCCAAGAGCCGACACGTCGCATCTTCGGCACCGTGCACGACATCACCGATCGCTACGAGCTCGAGGAGCAGGTGCGACAAGCCGAGCGCCTCGCCTCCATCGGCACCCTGGCCGCCGGCGTCGCACACGAGATCAACAATCCCCTCACCTACATGCAGGCCAACCTCGACGCGCTGCGTGAGGACGGCGACGAGACCGAGCGTGAGGAGCTCTGCGACGAGATCAAAGACGGGCTCGACCGCATCGCGCGCATCGTGGCGGGACTGAAGTCCTTCTCCCGCGCGCACCCGGAAGGATCGCGCGAGGAGACCGTCGAGCTCACGCTCGTGGTGGAGAACGCCGTGCGGCTCTGTCGCAACGAGCTACAGCATCGAGCGGCGCTGATCGTCGACCCCGGGCACGACGTGGCGCCTGTGCTCGGAGACGAGGCGCAGCTCGTCCAGGTTGCGGTGAACCTCCTGCTCAACGCCGGACAGGCCATCCCCCAGGGCCAGGCTTCCGACCACGAGATCCGCATCGCCGTCGGGGCACGAGACGAGAACAGCGTCTACTTCGAGGTCACGGACTCGGGCTCCGGCATGGATGAAGCCACCGTCGCCCAAGCTTTCAGCCCCTTCTTCACCACCAAGTCCGATGCGGAGGGCACGGGTCTCGGCCTGTCCATCTCGCATCGGATCGTCGAAGCCCACCGTGGCCGCGTCGAAGTCGATTCCAAGGTCGGGCGCGGTACGCGGGTTCGCGTGGTGCTGCCGGCCGCCTCCGGAGCCACCACCCGTCCCCTCTCGACTGACCCTCCCCCGTCGAGTACCCCCGAGCACTGGCGCGTGCTGGTCATCGACGATGACGCCCTGGTGCGCAAGGCACTCGTACGGCTGCTGCGCGGCCACGCCGTCGACGTCGAGCACGACGCGCGCCGGGTGCTCGAGCGCATGGATCAGAGTGAGGTCGAATACGACGCCATCCTGTGCGACCTCATGATGCCCAGCATGACGGGCTGGGACTTCCACGCGATGCTGGCCGAGCGCGCCCCCGCTTATGCCAAACGCATCGTCTTCGTCACGGGGGGAGCCTTTACCCCCGAAGGACGGCGCTTCGTCGAACGTTCCGACGTCCGCGTCCTGACCAAGCCCATCGACGGACCGACGCTGCAGCGGCGCTACGCGAGGTCGTCTCCCCAGCCGACTGAATCCAGCCGACTGAACCCAGCCCGCCAGACCCAGCCCGCGGGACCCAGCCGGCGCTACTTCTCAGAGAGAATGGTGTCGGCTCCCTCGGGGAGACCCGCACCAGAAGGAGGCGTGAGGCTGAGGCCGAGCACGAGCCCTCCGTTCGACAGCACGTAGGCCTTTCGGCCGTAGGCGGCAGGGTGGGTGGCGAACGCTCCCCCACGATGGATGCCGTCCATCACCGCGCCATCGAGCGGGTGCACGAGGAAGAGTCCGTACCGTGTCGTTCCCACCAGGAGCGCCCCGGACCAAGGCTCCGCGCGACTGATCCCGCCCGCCGGAAGGTCTCGACGCCAGCGCTGTGCCCCGTCGATCGGGTCGAGACCCCACAGGCCACTGAGGCCCGACGACGCGATGAGCACCTGATGGCGTCGGGCGCCGGGGGCTTCGCCAGGTCGGGGGCGGGCCGGTGCTTCCCAGAGCACGAGCTCGGTGGCACCGACCACGGCCTCGTTGACCCACATCCGGGAGCCCGTCTCGGCGTCGAGGGCGTAGACCCCGCCCTCGTAGCTGGCGACGAAGATGGCGTCGCGCTCGCCCTCGGGTCCCGTCGCGCGGCCGACGATGGGTGTGGTGTCGACATCGAAGTAGCGCAGCTCCTCGCCCCGGGTCTGCTCGGCATCTTGCGCGAGGTCGACCAGAACGGGCCAAGCCTCGCCTCCGTCGTTCACGCGATAGGCCATGACCACGCCGTCGGAGAAGGCGGTGTAGACGCGCTCTCCAAAAGCCGCGACGCCCGCGTAGCCGGAGATCTCCATGCCCGCGGCCGGCTCACGATGCTGGTACCAACGCAGCTTGCCGGTGCCAGGGTCGATGCTGATCAGCGTGTCGTTGGCGTTGACGACGAAGAGGTGGCCTTCGTGGAGCAGCGGAGACCGGGTGATCTCGGCGTTGCTCGCGAACCGCCACAGCATCTTGCCGTCGGCCGCGCGTAGCTTGTAGACGGCGCCGTCGTTCGAGCCGAAGTAGACGGCGTCTTCCTCCTGGCTGTAGAGCGCCTCACCCTGGACCGCGCCCGCCGTCTGGAAGCGCCAGATGGTGCTGAGATCGCCGGCCCGGAGGGCGTAGAGCCCTCGATCGCGCGTCCCGATGAAGACGCGTCGGTGGAGGGGGTCGATGGTGGGCTTGCCACGCTCGTAGGCCTCGCCCTCTTGCCGCGAGGGGGCGGTGAGCTCGCGCTCGGCACTGACCGAGATCGCCGACCCCGGGTGGTTCACCCACAGGGGCACCTCGGGGTTGGCCACGGCGTTCAGGCCCTGGCAGCCCCATGCTCCGAAGAGCGCGCCCGTCAGGACGATGAATGCGTTGCGCGCCATGGGCTCCGGTATCACGTGATGTGCAAGCGGCTACTGCGGCGGCACCATACCGCCCTGGAT
>JAUHZF010000435.1 GCA_030426145.1 Polyangia bacterium | reverse complement strand
GTCACACTGATCCTTACGCCATTGTTGTTCCATCTCTCGGGTCTCGTGCCGCGTTCCGCGAAGATGCGTCGCACCGCGCCGTGGTTCAAACCCAAAGTGGTCAGCACCGCGGGCGGGCCGGCGGACGCCGAGGCCGGCACGGAGGCCTCGGACGGCGGTGAGCTCGCGGGGGCCTGGGTGGGCGTGGGCTCGGCGGGGGTCTGACGTAGGGCGAGCGCCGCGAGCAAGACCAGCAGCACCGCCACGATGAACCACGGGAGACGGGACGGTGTCTCTGACGACTTAGCACCGACGTCAACATCCGCCTCCACGGTGTCGGCCAGCGACGCCGAGGTCTCGTCCCCGAGGATGTTTCCAACCCGTCGCGCCTGGCGGTACCCCTCCGCGCCCACGAGAGGGGCGAGCGCAGACGCCATGTCACCTACGGACGCAAAGCGTTCCTCGCGACGCTTTCGAAGGCTGCGCTCCACGATGCGCACGAGGGTGGGCGGCAGCCCTGGGGCGAGTGGCGGTGGGGGCTCGACCAGAATCATCATCGACACGTCGGCCACGCTGTCGCCACGGAAGGGGCGCGCGCCCGACAGCATCTCGTAGAGCACGACTCCGAGCGACCACACATCGGCACGAGCATCCACGTCGCGCGAGGCCCGGAGCTGCTCCGGTGACATGTAGGCCGGTGAGCCGACGAGGTCCGAGGTTCCGGTCAAGACCTCGTCGTCGCCCCCGGACACCACCTTGGAGATCCCGAAGTCGAGCAACTTCACCGACAACTCTCCGTGGGGCGCCTGCTCGAGGAAGAGGTTCCCCGGCTTGACGTCACGGTGCACTACGCCGCTGGCGTGGGCGGTCGCGAGAGCCTCACAGACCTGCAGTGCAATGAGACAGGCTTCCGCTACCGGCAGCGGGCCCCGCTGCTCGATCACGGCGGCCAGATCGACGCCTCGCAACCGATCCATGACCAGGTATGGCGCCCCGCTGGGAAGCTGACCCACGTCACGCACCTTGGCCACACGTGCGTTCTTGATGCGGGCCGCGGCTCGCGCCTCACGCATGAAGCGCTGGCGAGCTCGCTCGCTGGCCAAAGCCCCCGGCTTGAGCACCTTGATGGCCACCGGATCACCGAGGCTCGTGTGCTCGGCCGCGACCACCACCCCCATCCCGCCTCGACCGAGAACCTCGCCGACGCGGTATCTTTCGTCGATCAATGCCCCGGGCACGAGGCCAACCTCGGCCAGGCCCTCCGTCTCGTCGTGACCCAGCGCCGGAGCGAGCTCCGCCACTGCGGCCCCGATTTTTCCCAGGAGGTCTTCGCCGGTCGCGTCCGCCTCGAGCAACGACTCGACCTCGGCGCGCAGCTCTGGGTCGTCCGCACAGGCTTCGTCGAGAATGGCAGCCCGCGCGTCGGGCGAGGCATCCATGGCGAGGCCGAAGACCCGTGCCACCTCCTCCCAGCGATCGGTCACTCGCCCAGCTCGCGTCGAAGGAAAGCCGCCGCCATGCGCAGGTCGCGCCGGACGGTGGGTACCGACACCTCGAGCACGTGCGCGATCTCGGCGTCGGTCATGGCGCCATAGCCCTTGCAAACGATGGCCCGCGCCTGTCGCTCGCTCTTCGCCTCGAGGCGCACCAACGCCTCGTCGAGGGCGACCAGCTCCTCATGCGAGCGCGCCCCCGCGACCATGGCTTCATCGAGGGTGATGGGGCGTTCGCCACTTCCACGTTTGACCGCCCCACGGGCCCTCGCATGACTAACCAATACGCGCCGCATGGCCATGGATGCGATGGCGAGGAAATGCGCGCGCTCGTCCGGCGTCGTTCGTTGGCCGGCGAGCTTGATGTAGGCCTCGTGTACGAGCGCCGTCGCGCTCAGGGTGTGCCCGGCTCGCTCGGAGGCGAGGCGGTGTTGCGCCAGCCGACGCAGCTCGCCGTAGAGCGTGTTGGCAAGCTCCAGCGCCGCCTCTCCACCCGCCGCGGCTCGCGAGACGAGCGAGGGAATGGCGTCGGCGTCCGTCATGCTCGCGCTAGCATAGTCCTTCGTATCACCTCAGAGACTCAGAAAGGCCTGCTAGGGTCTAACCATGTCGGGCATGGATCGTCTTCTCTTCGCCATCGCTCTGGTGGGGTTGGTGGGTTGTCGGCCGATCCTCGGCATCGAAGAAACTGCACTCGACCCGGCGACCTGCACCCTGGTCACCCAGCGCGTCTTCTTCGCCGACAAGCCAGCCAACGACCTACAGCTGACGCTGGGCGCTCCTACCGAGGCGAGACTTCGCGAGCTCGCGGAGGGCATCGGCGTCGCCCTCGATGGCGCCCGGGGCCATGCGGTGGCCGACATCCGTGACTGCGACAACGAGCCCGCCGCGGCTCGCCTCCGCAGCATCCCCGCAGACGGGACCGCCTTTTCGGCCCGTGGAGAGAGCCTGCAGCTCGAAGACACCAGTGGCGTGGAAGGCCTCACGGGCGTCTTCAATCTCGCGGCCCCCGAGGAGTACGAGCTGACCGCTTTCCCCGATGAGCTCGCGGTCGAGAGCAGCCAGAGCGACGTCGTGGTCCGCGCGGGTGAGCTCTCTCGCGTCACCCTCGCCCCCAACAGCGAAGTCGTGGTCACGCCCCCCAGCGAAGACGAGTGGCGTTGTGTGGGAACGATCGCAGAACCCCAACCCCACGACGACGCCATCACGTTCGCGATCGAGCTTCGGCGTGCCACGGTACTCCTCCCCAATGGCGGACCGATCGGGGGAGCGCGCATCATCGTGTGCCGTGACGAAGCCGCGGCCTGCGAGGCCGAAGCTCCCGTTCCTCCTGGAGACGAAGCCTTCACCGATGCGTCCGGGCGAGCATTGCTCCAGGTCTCGACCCAAGACGGCCCCTTTGACGGACACCTCGTGATCTCGGGCCGTGACCCCAGCTGCGGCGACTAGAACCTGATCCGCAGGCCGTTTCGGCCCACATCGACGTCCGCCGCGTCGGGCCATGCCCCCACCAGGATCAAGGCCAGGCCCGCCGTGACGAGGAGCCCGCCTCCTACGGCGAAGCCCGTCGCGCGGTCGGCGCTGCGACCCGCCTGCTCAGACAGAGCCTGCGCCTCGGTGTCGGGGCAGAGCCCATCTCGACATCCCGCATCGCTCCAGGCCTGGCTCGCATCGGCGGCAAAGCCCCCCGCGACGGCAAGCCCCACCAATCCGACGCCGCCCGTGATCCCGCCCGCGAGAAACCAGGGCCAATCAGGGGCCGGCGCGGCCCTCGTGATCGGCTTCGGCGGCAGGGGTACGGGAGGCGGCGGCACCGCCTTGGGCACGTCGGGACGAGCCGGAGGTGCGGGTACCTCGACCACGAGCGTCGCCCCGGCCTGGTCCAACCGGAGGCGCTTCTCCCAGTACGCCTCGCCATCGCGTCGCGCACTGAGAAGGTGGTCCCCCGGATCGAGCGGACGCGCCGAATCCCATGCCGCCGCCGGCCAGACCTCATCGTCCACGCGTAGCTCGATCCCGGGCGCGGTCACGCTCACCTTCACCCGCATCAGCTCGGGCTCGAGGGCGGCTGCCTCTTCGTCGGCGATCGCGACCCGATCCGGCTGTCCGGCTCGCTGCGCGAGCCCCGACAGCTCGGTATAGGCCCCCCACGCGCTCGCGGTGCGGCCATCTTCTTTGTAGCAACGCGCCAGGTTGAGCAGCGCCCCGAGCCCAGCGTCGAGCTCGTAGCTCGCTGCGAACTTGGCGCATGCCGCCTTGAGGTCGCCAGCGTCGTAGAGGGCGCGCCCCTCTCGAAAGAGCACCTCGGCCGCCGCCGCATCGCCCGTCGGCGCTTGGGCATTGGCCGACCCGCTCACGAGAAGGAGCGCGATCACGGCAGGGAGGACGAGACGCGACAAGAGACGATTGTCGCGCGTTGTCCCCAACCGCGCCAAGTCAGTCGCCGGGCGTCTCGTTGAAGGAGAGACTTCCGTCGCCGAGCTCGGTGATGTCGAAATCGTCGGAGAAGGTCCCGTTGCCTCCGTAGATGCAGTACTCGGCGCCGCTTCGGTCGAAGAGCATGATGCTGCCATCGCCGAGTGTCGCCGCGGCTCCCACGCTCGCGATCGGCGCCCCCCCGCCGCCGAAGTCGGTGGCGAAGCTGTAGACGGGGGACCACGTCTCAGTGCTCGCGTTGTAGGCCGCGTAGGAGCTGCCCCCCTCGTTGAAGACGAACAGCTGGGTGCCGAGCCCGAAGGCTGCGCCCACGCTGGACAGTGGGCTGTCCTCCAACACCTCAGACAGGTCGTCGGGCGGGCTGAAGGTCCCTTGGCCTCGGTCGTAGATGGTCACGCGACCCATGGCGTCGAAGAGGTAGGTCGAGCCATCGACCGTCGCCGCCGCGACGACCTCCGCGAGGGGAAGTCCCCCCTCCAGCTCATCGATGTCGTCGGCCGACTCGAAGACGCCGGTGGTGGGGTTGTAACGCGACGAGCGGGTGCCGCTCGGGTCGATGAGCACGATGCGTCCGTCGGCGGCATAGGCCGCGCCAACCGCGTCCTCGTAGGACACGGGAGCGCCGCCACCACCGGTGGACGTCGGCATCTGACCTCCTCCCCCGGAAGTGGTCGTGGCGTTTCCACCACTCCCCGTCGTCGATGGACCGCTGCCGCCGGTCCCCGTGAGCTCGCCGCCATCGGCGCACCCGGCGCCAACGGCCAGAATCGAGGAGAGAAGTACAGCTTGGATAGTCGTCTTGGTCATGGGGCAAGGCCTCCTGGAAGGGGTTCCCCCAGACACGCGCGACACCGAGCCAGAAGTGATCACCTCACGTCCGAAATCCCAGCCCGAGGCTTGGGCGGTCAGATGGTGTCGACTGACTGACATCTGCACCGAGCATGGAGGCGACGGAGACGACACCGGCTCGACCCGCAAAAAAGCGCTAGCCTGCACCGTTAACCCCATGCGGCTGCCGTCGACGCAGCCGCCCCTCGGGTCCCACGGGTTTGGTGCGACTCGTGCATCTTTACGGTATGAGTCCCGCACCATGAGCACCGATGAACCCAAGCGCATGGCCTCGCCGCCCGAGGCGATCGCCGACGATGCGCCCCCGGAGCTCGGCCTCTACCGCGTCCTCGGCGACGACGGTCAGGCCCGTGCGGTCGACAACCCCAGCATCCCCGACGACATCGCCCTTCGGGCGTACCGCTACATGAAGCTCATGCGGCTGCTCGATGCCCGCATGATCCTCCTTCAGCGCCAAGGACGCGTTGGATTCTACGGGGCTTGTACGGGTCAGGAAGCCACGCCCATCGGTACCGCGCTCGCGATACGCCCCGACGACTGGGTGTTCCAGGCGCTGCGCGAGAGCTCGATGATGCTCGTGCGCGGGCTCCCCCTCGAGACCTACCTGTCGCAGGTCTTCGGCAACAGCGGCGACGTGCTCAAGGGCCGGATGCAGCCGTCGCACATGTCCGCGCGCCAGGTCAATCAGGTGTCGTGGTCCAGCAACATCGGCACCCAGCTGCCCCAGGCGGTGGGCGCAGCCATGGCGGCCAAGGCTCGGGGCACCGACGACATCGTGCTCGGTTTCATCGGCGACGGCGGTACGAGCGAGCCCGATTTCCACTGGGCCCTCAACTCCGCCGCCGTGCACCGCGCCCCGTGCATCATCATCTGCCAGAACAACCAGTTCGCCATCAGCGTGCGCCCCTGGCACCAGACCGCCTCGAAGACCTACGCCATCAAGGGCCGCGCCTATGGGGTACCCTCGATTCGGGTAGATGGAAACGACGTCTTGGCCGTCTATCACGCTGTGGCCCAAGCTGCCGAACGCGCCCGCCGGGGAGATGGCCCCACCTTCATCGAGACCATGACCTACCGGGTCGGGGCCCACTCGACCTCCGACGATCCCAGCCTCTACCGCGCGCAAGAAGAGGTCGACGCGTGGATCGCCCGTGACCCCGTGGCTACCCTTCGCCGGCACCTGGTCGCCACCGGTCAGCTCGACGACGCTGCCGACGAGGCCATGGCCGAAGAGCTCAACGAGCTGATCGGCGCCGCCATCAAGACGGCCGAGGCCCATCCCCCGCCCGAGCGCGCATCGCTCTTCGACGACGTGTACGCCCAGCTCCCGACCCACCTGCAAGAGCAGCGCGACGAGCTCTTCCGACACGAGCCCGCCCCCGGCCACGGAGGCAGCAAGTAGCGCCATGGCTCTCGGGGAGGCGCGCTTCTGGATCGCCGCCGTCGTGATTCACGGCGTCGGCATCCCCGTCGTGGCGACGGTCGCCCCCGAGGTGATCTACCGCTACGAGCGCGCCTCCATCGAGCCGACCGAGGTCTACGAGATCGACACCGACGGCAGCCTCTTCGCCCCCATCGATAGCCCCACCGACCCTCGCTACAACCTCGGGAGCGACGGCGGAACCCACAGCGACGGCACCCCCAAAGCGGGCGTGGTGCAGCGCGGCACCGAATACCGGCCGCGCATCCCCCTCCTTCCCAGCGACGCCGACTCGAGCAACGACGCCGCGGTCCCGGGCTCGCCCGAAGCCCCCGTCAACCCCGACGGGGCCGACCCGGACCCCTTCGGCGCGCCGCCCAGCCTCGCCGACGTCAACGGCGCCGGCAATGGCATGGGAAGTTACGACCTCCCCTCGCCCATCGTGCCCGACGGCAACGGCAAGCTGAGCCCCGCAGCGCCGACCAAGGCCCCCAAGCGCAAGTACGACCCCGAGAAGGGCACCAAGTTCGTCAAGGACGGCGTGCGCGAGGGCGACAAGAAGCTCGGTCTCGACTTCCCCGGCCGCGGGATCATCCGCAACGCCTTCGTGGCTGCGGTCTACTCGTCCGACGCGCCCTACACCTGCACCGCCAACTTCTCGGTCACCGTCAGCCCGCAGGGCAAGATCACCGACGTCTCTCTCGTGGGCTACAACGGCGGCGCAGCGTCCACCTGGGCCGCGGTCCGCAAGAGCGCGAAAGCCCAGCTCGCATCCGCCAGCCTCGTGATGAAGAGCGGCTACAGCAAAGGCGCGATCGTGGGCGTGGTCGTTCGCTCCGAAGAGCGTGCCACCAGCAACTCGGGCGGGATCTCTCGCGACGGCGCTGGCGCCAAATTCGACATCAGCGAGATCGGAAGCCGCCGTACCCGCTACGTCTCGGCCGGCGTGAACCCGCAACCGCTTTGAGACGCCGGCCCCGTCGGGGTAAGCGTCTCGGCATGCCTCGTCGATTGGTCCTCGCGCTCGGCGCCCTCGTTCTCGTGGCTTGCGACGACAAGCCAGCCCCGGCCGCGGCCCCGTCGGCCACGGCATCCGACACGGGGAGCAAGCCCACCCCCAAGCCGACCGCCAAGCCACCGCCACCGGAAGCGCTGAAGGTCGAAGAGCTGAAGAAGGACCTCGGCTGCCTCGCCGACGCAAAAGAAGGCCCTTGTGGGGTGCTCGCCGCATTCACGGACTGCGTGCCCTGGGCGGGCCAGACGGACGGCGGCGACAACGCCCAGCGGCACGCCC
>JAUHZF010000434.1 GCA_030426145.1 Polyangia bacterium | reverse complement strand
AGAAGACACACCTGACGCGGGGCCAGCGCGTCCTGGTCCGCCTCGGCAGCAAGAAGCGGCGCTTCCGCTACCTCACGGTTCGTTGATGCGGAGGATCCCGCGCCGCGAGTGGCTCTTGGGCCTCGGGCTCGGCCTCGCGAGCGGAGCTTGTGGCGGGCAGCCCCCCGTCGCCGTTCCGGTCCCTGCCCCTCCCCCACCGCCCGACGTGCAGGTGAACGCGCTGACGGACCTGCTCACCGTGGCCGGTCTCGACTGGCTCGTGTTGCTGGAGCCGGCCCGCCTGTGGAGCATCCCCTGGCTGGCTCAAGACCTGCGGCGCATCCTGCGCGACCGCCGACTCGATGCGCTCGCACAGTCCACCGGCATCGACCTGCGGCGGGTGCCGGAGCTCGCCCTCGCCCATTACGCCCCCGACTCCGTCGCCTACCTCGTGCGCCACGCCCACGACCCGCTCTTCATCGAGCGGCTCTTTCGCGAGCGGCTCACGAGCGACGAGGCGCGTACGATCCACGGTCACCAGCGTACGTCGGTCTTCGGTCGGGTCGGCCAAGGCAAACGAGGCCTCGCCACCATCGGTCGCGACGTCGC
Source organism: Polyangia bacterium (assembly GCA_030426145.1). GTDB lineage: Bacteria > Myxococcota_A > Polyangia > Polyangiales > Polyangiaceae > JAPYTK01. Next base: position 6,916 of record JAUHZF010000434.1, on the reverse strand, counting down.
CGTCTTCCAGTACGACGGCAGCCCAAAGAAGGGGCCGGCGCGCATCGCCGTGCTCTACAGTGAGGGAAAGCTCGAGAAGATCCCGCGCGCCCTGGGCGAGCCGAGCCTCGCCGCCATCGCCGACGCGCTCGGCCCCGCACCGGCTCACGCCTTCTGGCCGGGTCCCTTCGACGGTGAGGCCGCGCGTGGTGTGCGCGGGCTGCTCGGCGCCAGCACCGGCGCCGGGGTACGGCTCTCCCCGCTCGGTCCGGGCGAGCTCGAGCTCGTGGCCATCATCGCGGGAGACTTCACCGTCGACCCCGAGCGGGCGCTCGAGCTGCTACGCCTCGCGTGGGACGACCTCGCACGGGCAGACCTCGGCTCGTTGCTCGGACTCGCGGCCCCCCTCGCCCCCCCGGAGGTCTCGGCCATCGAGGTCGGCCTGTCGCTTCGGGTTCGCCTCTCCGCGTCACGGCTGCTGCGCGGCCTCAGCGCCGCCACCGTCGACAACGTTCAAGACATCATGAAGGACCCGGTGCCATCACCGCCGACGGGGCCGAGCGATGACCCAGGCCACCCCGGTGGCGAGGCAGAGCACCAGGAGTAGCTGCTCGAAGGGGCGCCCCGCGACGGTGAGGTTCTGGGTCGAAGCCAGAATCGCCAGGAGCCCGATGACCATCGTGCCCCAGAGCAGCCACTTCGCATCGGTGTGATTGCGCTGACGAGGTGCCCGGGATGGGCGCACGACGGTCGGCTTCCGCACTGTCACTCCCTCGCGCGACTTCGGGCAAAGCACCTGGCGAGGCATGATCTCCCTCGCGCGAAGCGCCAGGACCTCGGCGCCATGACGCGCGATGGCCGGTGCGAGGGCAAGCCGGGCGTCGTCGAGGGTCGCCGTCTCCTCCAGCGCATGGGCCCGAAGCAGATCCGCCACCAGCTGCTCCTCGCCCTCGGCCTCGAAGTCCGCCGCCGCCGTGCCCAGCACCTCGAGCACGCGAGCGGAGCGGCCCCGCGCCGTCGCGACCCGCGCCATGGCCAGCGCGAAAGCGACGTGCGCGCGCCGATCCTCGGGCCAGGTCTCGACCCGGCGGAGCCAGTCCTCAGCCGCCGCCAAGTCCCCCGCTTCGAGCGCCTCCCGGGACAAGAGCGCAGCCATCTCCGCGTCATGGGGCGGGTCGATCACCTCGAGAGCGCTCTCGAGCAGCGCCCGACACACCCCGTCACGGTCCGGCCCCGTCTGCTCGGCTTGCAGATGACGGGTCAGGGCCGCGAGACGGCGACTCGCGTCTTCGCCTTCTCCCCTCTCCGCTCTCGCGCGTGTGCTCTGCCAAGCCTCCATCACCCCGTCGACAGGCACCGGCTCATCCGGGGCCACGTCGGCGACGATGGTCTCCGGCGCGGGTAGCTCATCCCGCCGCAGCGGAGGTCGGGGGGGCACCTCGCACTCGTCCCCACAAGCATCGCACGTCGCCATCCCTCCCCTTGGACGCGCCGCCAGGAGGCCCCCACAAGAGGGACAGATGAGAACCCGAAGGGCGTGACTGAACGCGCTGTTCAAGGGGGTTGGGACTCAGAGGCTGCCCTTGGCCGCGCTCACGCAGACCAGATCGCCCCCCGCACTTCCCACCCACAGGCGCGCGCCGCCCTTGCTCGTCGCGCGCATCACCGTGGCATCTCCCGCCAAACCGAGGCCCACCTCGGCCGTCACCGCGGGATGCTCCGCCTTGAGTGCAGTGCCGGCAAAGAGCCGCAGTCGCCCGTCGGCCCCGAGGGCGAAGAGCGACGTCTCGATGACCGCGAGCTCGTGTACCTCGTGCTCGAGCTCGACCATGGTCGCGTCGAAGCCGGCGCCCTGACGACGCATGAGACACACGCGGCGCTCGCCGCGCTTGCCCACCGCACAGAGGTCGTGACCCGCGGCGAGGCGATCGAAGCCCGCCGCTTCGGCAGGCAGCTCAGCTCTACCCACAGCTCCGCTTTCGGGCGTGGCACCGGGGTGCTCGCGGAACTGACCCCCGCCGCCGCCTTCCATCACCACGAAGCAGCGGTCGTCGGTGAGCGAAGCCGCGCGGATATCACCACGAAGCACGAAGGTGCGACCGCCGACTTCACCCGAGGCGTAACCCACCTCCACTCCGCTGCCATCCCAGCCGACGGCGAAGGCACTGCCGCCCGACGGGTGGGCGTAGAGCGCCTTCATGTCCCGCCCCACCTGCTCGATCTTGGGACTGTGCTTGATGTCGAGCAAGGCCCACAGCGCATCGTCGGTGGCCACTACGGCCACATCCTTGTTGATGAGCGCCACCGCCTTGGCTTCGTCGAGGGAGACCTGATTCGTCTTGGCCGTGCCCGCCCCGATGGGCGTGACGCACAGCTTGACCGGATCGGTGGTGACCGCGCCCATGAGGCGGTCGCGCTCGAGCGATGCGAGCGCCACCACCTTCTCCCCGAGAGAAGCGATCTTCTTGGGCGCCGCGAGCTTGGTGAAGGGCATGACGCCGAACCTACTCCCTCCGCCGCCACGCGAGAAGCGGCTGCAACGACGACGCGTTGCTTCGTTCGGGGTGCCGGAGCCCTACTCCTCGGATGCCGAGACTTCGACCTCGGGCTTCTTCTTGTCGTCCCGCTGAATCGAGTAGCGCACGAGCGCACGCAGCACGTTGTTGCGCTCGACGTTCCCGAGCACGCGCTTGAGGTCGTCGTAGATCGACGGATCGACGAGCAATGCCCCGATGGTGCCCTTGCCCTTCTTCACGTCGCGCACGATGTCGCGCAGGTCGGCCGTCATCTGCGTGATGTTCTTCACGGCATCCCCCGTGTCTTCCCCGCCGCCAAACAGCACATCGTGGGCAAAACCGTCGCCTTCACGGATCCCCTTGAGGGTGAGCGCGACCTCACCCGCAGCATCGCCGATCTGGCCGATCTCTTTCTGCGCCCCGTTGCCGTAGAGCATGTCGTGCGCAAACCCTGGGCCCTTGCGGACCTGGCGCACGGCGAGGCGCATCTCCCGCAGGGTGGCGTTGAGCTCGCGGCTGGTCTGGTCGACGTTCTCGACCAGCCCGGAGATGCGGTCGGCCTCCTCCTTGGAGGTGAGGAGCCGGTGGGGGTAGCCATCCCCCTCGGTGATCTCCTTCATCATCACATTCACCGAGTGGGCCGTCCCGCGCAGGTCGTCGTGCAGCTTCTCGTCACCGAGTGCAGCCGCGAGCTTGCTGACGTCCTTGAGGGTGTGCTCCGCTTCCCCCGCGATGCCGTCGAGGCGCTCGAACATGCCCGGGTTCTTGCGGGTGTTGAGCTGAGAGCCGGGCGGAACGACCTCGCCTTCGGTGCCACGTGTCACGACGATCATCTTGTCGCCGAGCAAGCCCTTGTTCTCGATGCTCACCACGCTGTCGTCGCGCAAGCGACCCGAAGCGTCGGCGACGATGCTCATGCGTACGTGGACCAAGCCGTCGCTGGCATCCTCGCTGTAGCCGACCTTTTCGACCTGCCCCACGCGCACGCCGCCCATCCGGATCGGCGCCCCCGACTTGAGGCCTTCGACGTCGTCGAACGTCGCGGTGTACTCCATGGACTTGTCGAACACGCGGCGCTCGTCACCGATGAGGAAGATGACCACCGCCGCGAGGACGAGCCCAAACAGCACGAAAGCCCCCACCTGGAGGTCGCTCTTGATGCTCCTAGCCATAAGCCGGTCTCACGAAGTACTTCAACAAGCTCCTACATCAGGAGACTAGCAGAGCCGAGCGGTCCGCACATGGCACCCGAAACACCGATCGTGGTGACCACCTCCACCGTGAACGTGGGTGTGGCGGACGGGGCGCTGAGTCGGTACACCAGAGCGCGTGAAGCCCTTCATTCGCTTTCGTCGCGTGAAGAAGGCCTTTGGTCCCAAGGTCATCTACCAAGGCCTGGACCTCGATGTCTTCAAGGGCGAAACGCTCGTGATCATGGGCGGCTCCGGTGTGGGCAAGAGTGTCATGCTCAAGATGCTCATCCGCCTCCTCGAGCCCGACAGTGGGTCGGTCACCTACCACGGCGAGGAAGTCACCACGATGAACGACGAGCGGCTCCGGCACCTCCGTCAGAACATCGCCATGCTCTTCCAAGGCGCGGCCCTCTTCGACTCGATCTCGGTCGGTGAGAACGTCGCCTACGCATTGCACGAGCACTTCCGCGAAACCATGAGCCCGGCCCAGATCGCCGAGCGCGTCGACTGGGCGCTCTCGTCGGTCGACCTGCCCGGCATCGAGGAGATGCGCCCGAACGACCTGTCGGGTGGCATGAAGAAGCGCGTCGGGCTCGCCCGTGCCATCGCCCTTCAGCCTGAAGTCATCCTCTACGACGAGCCCACCACCGGTCTCGACCCCATCAACGTCGAGCGCATCAACCGGCTCATCAACAACCTCAAGGCCAACCTCGAGGTCACCTCGATCGCGGTCACCCACGACATGGGCAGCGCCTTCGCGATCGCCGATCGCATGGCCATGGTGCACTCCGGCCGCATCATCTTCGCCGGCACCCCCGAACAAGTCCGCAACGCCGACGACCCGCGTGTCACCGACTTCATCGAAGGCAACGTGCCCGACTTCGAAGACGTCGAGACGCTGTTGAACGCCTAGGTTCCTGGTTCGAGGTTCCAGGTTCGAGGTTCGAGGTTCCGGGTTCGAGGTTCCGGGTTCGAGGTTCCGGGTTCGAGGTTCCAGGTTCCAGGTTCCAGGTTCGAGGTTCTCGAGCCCGAGGACGAGCCCGAAGACGAGCCCGAGGACGAGATCGAGAACGAGAACGAGCCCGAGGACGAGCCAAATCCCCGCCCCCTCGAGGCAGCGGCAGCCGCGCGAAGCGCGCCTCGGGGTGGGCCCCCAACGAGCGAAGCGAAGTTGGGGCGGGGGTTGGAACAACCCCCGCAGGGAATGAGCGAAGAGGCTGCGAACAGGGGCGGTGGTTGCGTAGGGCTGCCTCCGCCTTCGCCCCGTCAGGGGCGGAGGCAGACCGAAGCAACCGCCCCTGGGAGCAGCCCTCGAAGCGGTGTCGCCTACGCCCTTCGCCCCGTCAGGGGCGGAGGCAGACCGGAGCAAGGACCAAGCGGGAGCCGCCTAGAGCTGCGCGAAGCGGCCGCTTTGGAACGAAGCCTCGAGGAGCTGGTCGACGCGGCCTTCGAGTTTGCGGGCGCGTTCGTCGGTGATGGTCGACAGGGCGCTCTTGATCTCGCCTAGGGCCTTGAGCTGGCTGAAGAGCTGCACGTCGCCGAGTGCGGCCCCGCCGGTGATGACCTGTCGGATGCGGTCGACCTCGGCCTCGAGGGCTTCGACGCCCACGCCCACCGCGCCGACCCGACGGCGCTCGGGGTGCTCGCGGTAGAAAGCATCGAGCACCGGCTGCACGATGGCGTCGAGCAGCGCCGCCTGGTCGTGGTTGTTCCAGATGTGCTTGAGAATGAAAAAGTCGCTCGTGTCGGCCTGAGAACGGCCGTCGAGGTAGGCGCTCGCGGCGAAGAGCTTGAGCAGCTTGATGGTCCGGCGATCGGAGACACTCACGCCCTCGGCCCGGATCTGGAAGACCAGTCCTTTGTAGGTCGAGAGGAACTCGTCGGAGAAGGTCATCTGCTTGCCGAAGGTCTGGCGCAGCTCGATGAGCTCCGAGGCTTTGACCAAGGGCTGCGGCTTCGCCCCCTTGAGCTGCTTCACCTCCCAGTCGATGCCGCGAAGCAGCAGCTCGTTGAAGTGGTAGGCGTCGAGGTTGTCGGACTGAACGCGAAGCAGGAAGCGATCGAAGATGGCCCCAAGGGCCTCGTCGGTAGGCACCTCGTTGGAGGCGCCGAAGACGCTGATGAGCGGGCACTCGACCGTGACGCCACCGCTGACGAACTTTCGCTCGTTGAGCAGCGTGAGCAACGCATTGAGGATGGCCGAGTTGCTCTTGAAGATCTCGTCGAGGAAGACGATCTGCGCCTCGGGCAGCATACCCGCCGTGTTGCGGCGGTACTCGCCCTTGCGGAAGGCCTCGATGTCGACGGGACCGAAGAGCTCGTTGGGCTCGGTGAAGCGAGTGAGCAGGTACTCGAAGTAGTCCGCCTCCACCAGCTGCGACAGCGTGCGGATGAGCGCGCTCTTCGCCGTTCCCGGAGGACCGAGCAGCACGCAGTGCTCGCCCGCCACCACGGCCACGCACATGAGCCGGATGATCTCGTCCTTCCCGATGAACTGAGACCGCAAGGCCTCGGCGACCTGCCGCAGGCGCTGATGCAGGGGAGCTGCCATGGCCGGAGACGTTAGCCCTCACGACGCGCGCCGCAAAGTCCCCGTCGCCCCCGGCCGCGCCCGGCTAAGATGGGCGCGTGCGAATCCTCCTTCTCGGCGCGCAAGGCCAGGTCGGGCGTGCCCTACGAGGCCCGCTCGGCAGCCTCGTCGGCACCCGCGGCCATCTCCGCGCCTGCGGGCGCGACGACATCGATCTCGAGGACCCCGCCGCCCTCGCGAGCGCCCTCGATGCAGAGCGACCGCGCATCATCGTGAACGCAGCCGCCTTCACCCACGTCGACCACGCGGAGGAGCAACCCGAGCGCGCCATGCGCATCAACGCGACCGCGGTCGGCGAGCTGGGCCGCTGGGCCCGCGACCACCAGGCGGCCGTGGTGCATCTCTCCACCGATTACGTCTTCGATGGCCGTGGCGACCGCCCCTATCGCCCCGACGACCGCCCCGCCCCCATCAACCACTATGCCCGCACCAAGTTAGAGGGGGAGGAGGCGCTGCTCGACAGCGGCGCCCCCGCCCTCATCTTTCGGGTCGCGTGGGTCTACAGCCTCTACCGGCCGGGTTTCCTCGCCCTCATGATGCGCCTCGCGGCCGAGCACGAGACCCTCAAGGTGGTGGCCGATCAGACCGGCTCGCCCACATCTGCCACCGATGTCGCCGCCGCCCTCGGCCTGCTCCTC
>JAUHZF010000433.1 GCA_030426145.1 Polyangia bacterium | reverse complement strand
CCGAAGTACAAGTTCGGCATCGTCTTCACCAAGAAGACCGACAAGAAGAAGACCGACTACTTCCTCGCCGAGATCCTCCCGCTCAAGACGGAGATCGATCAGAGCACCGAAGAGTGGCCGAGCGAGCTCGTGCTGCTTCAGGGCAAGGGCAAGAAGGCCGACGAGCGCAAGGAAGTCACCGGCGTTCCTTGGGACGGTAAGGGCAAGATCGCCGAGGGCGAGAAGAAGCCCGTCATCGTCGTTGGGGGTGACTCCACGGCGCCGCCGGCCACCCCCGAGGGCGTCAAAGTCGACCTCCAGCTACAGCGCATGCTGACGGCCCTTCGCGACATGCGCATCCTCATCGATGGCAACCCGTCGCCCAACCCGAGCCTTCAGTCCGACGGGCTGATCAAGACCGGCGAGATCCTCAGCGAGGAGCTCAAGAAGGTCTACAACCGCTGAGCTGAGCTTCGCGGTGTGCGGGGCGGCCCTCCTCCTGGGAGCGGTCGCCCCAACTACATTTTGTGTTCTCGTTCTCGTTCTCGGTCTCGGGCTCGTTCTCGTTCTCGGGCTCGTTCTCGTTCTCGTTCGCGATCTCGATCTCGTTCGCGAGAACCTCGAACCTCGAACCTCGAACCTCGAACCTCGAACCTCGAACCTCGAACCAGGAACGCGGACGCGGAGGCCTAGGAAGCGGCCGAGTGAGGCCCGCTGGTGTCGGCCAAGGCCCGAACGATCTCGACCTTGGCGATGTGCTTCTCGTCCGACTCGCGCACGATGAAGTCCATACCCTGGGCCGATAGGCTGGTGCCGACCTCGGGCACGCTGCCGAGCATGTCGGTGATCATGCCGCCGAGAGAGTCGTACTGGGCATCGGGGTCGAGCTCAGAGCCCAGGTAGGCTGACAGCTCGCTCACGAGGACCGCCGCATCGGCGATCAGTCGTCCTTGGCCTAGCTCCACGATGGGGACTTCTTCTGGGTCGTACTCGTCGCGAATGTCGCCCACGATCTCTTCGAGCACGTCCTCCAGGGTGACGATGCCGCTGGTGCCGCCGTACTCGTCGACCACGATGGCGAGATGCTGTCGCTCCTGCCGCATCTCGTGCAGCAGCGTGGAGAGGGGTTGGCTCTCGGCGATGTACTTCACCGGCTCGCGCACGATCTCGTACAGCTGAGGCCGTGGCCCCGAGACCGGGGCTTCATCACCGGGCGCTTGGAGAACGCGGAACAGGTCCTTGGCGCACAGCAGGCCAGACACGTCGTCGATGTCCGTCTCGTAGACGGGGTAGCGGGAGTGACCGGATTGGGTGACCAGATCCAGTACCTCCTCGAGGGGCGTTCCGAGCTTGATCGCCTTCACGCGTTTCCTCGGGATCATGGCGTCACGGGCCGTCATCTCGCCGAACTCGAGCACGTTGCGAATGAGCTCGGCCGGGTGATGCTCGAGTGCGCCGCTGCGTTCGCGCTGATCGACGACGAGCTCCATCTCGCGCTCCGCCACCCTGGGATCGTTCTCGCGTTGGCGTTTGAACAAGCCATCGAAGGCGGAGGTCACGAAGGCGATGGGCGCGAGGATCAGCTCGAAGGGACGCACCACCACCAGAAGCCACGGCAAGAGGGTGTCGGTCATGCGGCGCGCGGCGGCGGTTGCGATCTCGACCAGGACGGTGAGCGTGAACACGGCCCCGAAGGCGAGGGCGGCTCGGGTCACGCCGTCGACGGGAAGACTCCAGATCCAGAGCGCACCGGCGCCGGTGGCGGTGGCGGTGCTGATGACCCGGCCCACCACGAAGCGGGACTGGACCACCGGCCGATGCTGTAGGACCCGCTCGATGGCGAGGTGATGCCGGCTGCTTTTGGTCGCGAGCGCACCGAGTCGCTCAGACGAGGTCGACGTGAGGGCCGTGTCCGCGCAAGCGAAGAGACCGTTCAAGACGGTCGCGACGATGGCGAGAACGAACGGCTCGGATATTGGAATGGGGTCCGCGCTCAATGAACGACTCGATGGTAACGATCGGCCCGAGACTGCGCAACAGACGCCGATGATGGGGCAGGAGGCGACATCAGGTCCCTTCGGCCCCGACGAAGCCCCTCAGGACCTGGGCCGACCCGTCGTCCTGGTGGGTGCCGATGGCCACCAAGACCCCGTCCGGGTTCAGCCATGCGGCGGTACCAGAGGGGCCCATCTCTGCGAAATCACCTGCGCGCATGGGCCCGCCGCAGCGAGCGTGGGCCTCGCCCGTCTCGGTGAGACGGCACACGGAGAGGGTGCGGGTGGCTGCGGCGACGAGGGGCATGAGGTGGTCCACGGTCACGATCTCGGGGGCGATCGATTCTTCGACCGAGAAGGCTCCACTCGAGGTGCGGCGAAGGGCTGTGAGGTGGGCGGGCACGCCGAGCGCCTCGCCGAGGTCTCGGGCGAGCGAGCGCACGTAGTAGCCCTTGGCCACATCGACGCTGAGCTGGGCACGCGCCTCGGACAGGGCTTCGAGGGTGAGCTTGCGCACGGCCACGGGGCGTGCGGGCAGATCCACATCTTCTCCTGCACGCACCCTCGCGTGGGCGGACTTGCCCTTCACCTTGATGGCCGACAGCGCTGGTGGCTTCTGCTCGGTGCGGGTCTCTTCGACCTCGAGCGCCGCCATGATGCGGGCTTCGCCTTCTGCCGCCCACCAGTCGGGAAGCGGTGCCTCGGCGACGATCTCACCATCGGCGTCGAACGAGTCGGTGGCCGTCCCGAACGTGACCTCGGCCGCGTAGCGCTTGTCGTCGGCGATCAAGTAGGGGCCGAGCTTGGTGGCTTCGCCGACCATGACCACCAGTACGCCGGTGGCCATGGGGTCGAGGGTGCCGGCATGCCCGACGCGGCGGGTCGACAGACGCTTCCGCATCATCGCGACCACGTCGTGACTCGTCTTGCCTTTCGGCTTGTCGACGACGACGACCCCTGTCGGGCCACCTCGGGATCTCCTCCCCATGGCCGCGGGCCTTAGCGCATTTCGGGACGGGGTACGACGTCACAGCGTGCTTTTGCGTAGGTGACCGTAGCTCGGTGGTCACCATCCTCGACCGTGAGCCAGAGCCCGACCTCGCCCCCGTCGCTGGCGACGGCGAAGTCGTCGGCGCGCCCCACCTCCATCGGAGGCGCCAAGAGACCGCGCTCGCCGTCGACCACCGCCGCGTAGACCTGGTGCAGGAACCGGCTCCCGCATCGCCGGGGCGACATCCACACCACGAGCCACGTGGCGGGCCCGAGCGGGACGAGGCGGGCACGAAGGGGGGCGAGGGGAGAGCGGAGACGGTAGCTCCGACTCGGCGTGAGGAGCTGAACCCCACCTGCTTCCGGGGAGCAGCCACGGGGGTCGAGGTCGGCGATGCGCGTCAGTGCCGCGGGTCCCGGAGCCACGTCGTGTACGCCGTCGGGGGCGGAGAGGGAGGTCACGATGACTTTGCCGTCGGCATCGATACGCGTGACGTGCACGCGGAGGTCGTCCGCCGTGGCGACCTCGACGACATCCCCCAGGGCCAAGATGCGCAGGCCTTGGTCGCCGAGCGCGGTGGAGGTCCACCCGTCTTCCCCCGGGCGGCCTTGCCACAGCACTGCGTCGTCCCGGGTCAAGACCGCGCATCGGTCCCCTTTGCAGCTCAGGTCGGCCGGGGGTCGCTCGGGATCGATGCTCCAGGCGTCGCGGGCCGAGTGGAGTCGCGAGCCACCGTCGTGGTCGACCGCGGCAAGCCACCCGATGGCGGATGGGCTCGCGACGGCTGTGGGCCGCACCGGGATGGCGAGCTCGAGCGAGGTCGGACCGTGCGCCATTTTCAGAACCCCTACCGCGTGAGGTCGCCACGCGGCGCGCCCGGCCACCGGGTCGTAGCTGCCTTCGCGCACGATGGCGGCCGTGACGTCGGGGGTTGAGGCGATGCGAACCGGCCGATCGAGCACGGTGACGAGCGGAGACTCGGGGGTACGGCACACCGAGGGGAGGGCGATCCGGTCGGGACGCCCCGCGCCGAGGGTCCACTGGTCGGGGGGGCTGGCCGGGGCCTCGCTGAACGTCGTCTGGGGTCGATCGTCGGAGGTGCAGCCGTCGCAGCCCACGGCGCCGACCACGAGCAAGGCCAACCAGCGAGGGCTCACGGCGCTTCGAAGCTTTGGCGGTAGACCGGGTAGGCGTCGGGGCCGTCGTCGATCCGGGTGAAGCCCAGGTCATCGAACAGGGCTGCCGGGCCCATCCAGATTTCGTGGTCCCGAGCTTCGGGGTCGATGGGGCGCCTCGGGGTGGCCTCGACGGCGACCGCGCCTTCAGCTCGGGCCAGGTCGAGGGCGCCGCGCACCAGGGCCCGCGCGATGCCTTCTCGGCGCCGGTCGGGGTGCACGAGCATGCAGCCGATGGTCCACGTGCGGTCCCGATCGCCGTCGAAGCACGTCAGTGTGCGGTAGAGCCGTCGGCCGTAGAGTTTCGACACCGTCGGGCTCGGACTGAGCTTCAGCCAGCCCACCAACGCGTCACCCTCCCACGCCACCACGCCCCGGGACGATGGCTTCTCCGCCTCCAGCGCGGTGCGCGCCGCGCGTTCGTTCTGCTCCGGCTCGACCGTGCACAGACCCTGCCACGACAGGTCGTCGCCCTCGTGGTGCCACCACCGGCAGAAGCACCCCCGCGAGTGGGCCCGGAAGAAGTCGAGCAGCGGGACGGCCTGATCGGGGCCGACGGGCTCGACGCGAAGACCGGAGGGGGACGTCATGTCCAGGGCTTCGACCCGTCACGCGCGCCCGTCAACTCCCGTCGCCTGTCGCCGACTGGCGTGGGGCATACGGATCTGTTAACCGGCGTTCAGTCGAACGAGCGATGTCGCGCTACCGAGTCAAAGGCATGGTCATGGCCACCGTCGCGGGTCTCGCGGTGGGGGTGCGCCTGCTCAGCGGTGCGGTCGCTGATGCCCCAGGGCGCGATCAGGCCCTCGCGAGCACCCTCGCCGGACGCGGTCTCACGGTCGACGCAGAGGGCGTTCTCTGGCTCGAGGGGCCGACGGGCTCGGCCCTCTCCGCGGCCTCACGCTGGGTGCCCGTCGTGGTGCGGGCGCGCCCCAGCGAGGACGACCCCCACGACATCTTCCTCACCTCGGCGCGGCTGTCTCCCGAGGGCGCGCTGCTGTCCGTGGGACCCACCTTCAACGTGACCGAGACGACCGGCGTCGATGAACTCGCCCCGGTCGGTCACCACGCGTGGTTCGCATTCGCCGAGGCGCCGCTGGTGGAAGACGAGGCCCCGAGCACGGTGCGGCTCGTCGATCTCGGTGGGATCGGCGGCGCCCATCGCGGTGCTTGGAGCCGGAGGGAGCGGCTTCAGGCCACCGTCTCTCGACTGCAGTCCACGGGCCGTCGCGACGGCATCGCGCGCTACACCTATCGGCTCGAGGCGCCGCCGCAGTCACTTCAGGTCCGGCTCGACGATGGCGGCATGCACCTCGTGGCCGATGGACGAGCTGCCCACGTCGCCTATTCGACCCCGCTCACGGTGCCCGCGTGGCTCACGGTCGAGGCGCCCGTCGACCGTCGTCCCGGCAACCTCGTGACCTGGGCCGTCGATCGTGTGCGGGGGGTCGTCGGCGACGAGACCATGCAATACGTCAAGGCGATCGCGTTCTCCGCCAAAGACGTTCTCATGTCCCAGACGGAGGAGCTCACGGGCGACACCGGCGCCGAGGACATCGCCCAGGATCTCGGCCAGGACTCGCTCGACCCGGTCGTGCAGCAGATCCCGGTCGACCCCGACATCGGGTTTCCGCCGCCTCCGCTCGAGCCTTGGGTCACCCCGAGCCTCGATGGCGAAGGGTTGTGGAACGGCAAGACCGACGACCCCTTCATCCACCAGCTCCCCGGCTTGCCGCCGACCTTCGTCACCACCTTCATCCGCAGCGATCGGCGGCGCAAGGTCACCCGCGTCTACGTGGCGCTGTGGGACCCGCGGGTGGTGCAGCTGAACATGATGGCGGGCACGGCGGAGCCCAAGAGCGCAACCGGCGCTACGGGCCCGGGCACCATTCCCCGCGAGCCCAAGGTGCTCAAGCGCGTGGCCGCGGCCATGAACGCCGGCTTCCAGGCGCTTCACGGGGAGTACGGGATGATGGCGGATGGCGTCGTCTATCTGCCCCCCAAGCCTTATGCGGCCACGGTGGCCACCAAGCGCGACGGCAGTACCGCCTTCGGCAGCTGGCCCAACAACCCCGTGATCCCTCCCGACATCACCTCGTACCGCCAGAACATGACGGCCTTGGTGATCGACAAGAAGTTCAACCCCTACGGCCGCACGTGGTGGGGAGGCACACCCGCCGACTGGGAGGACAAGACCCACACCACGCGTACCGGGATCTGCCTCACCGAGGAGGGCTTCGTGGGCTACTTCTACGGGGCTGACCTGTCCCCGGCAGCGCTCGGGCGGGCCATGATCCAGGCCCGGTGCGACTACGGAATCGCGCTCGACATGAACGCGGGCCACAGCGGGCTCGAGTTTTATCGCGTGGGACCCGAGGGGAGCTTCGGCGAGCTCGGTCGCCCGCTGAACCGCGACTGGGAGCGCGAGGGCAAGGTCGGCGGCATCGACGGATGGTCGTTCCGCGCGCGAAGGCTGGTGCGCGGCATGGGCCTCATGAACTTTCCCCGTTACATCAGGCGTGAGGGCCGTGACTTCTTCTACCTCACGATGCGCTACGTGCTCCCGGGTGAGCCGCTCGGCCCCGACCAGGCGTGGCAGGTCAAGGGACTACCGCAACACGGCTTTCCCTACGCACTGGCCAAGGCGACGACCACGGTGGGGGGGGCGGCGGTGACGGTGCTGGAGATCGATCCCCGTATGGTTCAGCCGGCCAGCTCCGGGGCCGGTGAGGGCGGGGGGAGCGCCACCGGCCTTCCCGACAAGACCGTCATCGCCTTCGCGCCCGAAGTGCACAAAAAGGGCGAGCTCGCGCTCTGGCACACGCCGGACGCGTTCAGCGTAGCCCCCAAGCCCGAGGTCGCGCCCTCGCTTCGGGTGGCGTCGGGGCTGGCGCTCGACGAGGCCAAGGAGGCCCGCGCGGTGCTGGCCGTCCAGGACGACGCCGGCATGCTCATCTACGCGGAGGCGCCGCAGGCCTTGCCGGCGGAGGCGTGGGCGACGTGGCTCGCGACGACCCTCGGCGCCAGCCATGCCATCGCGCTCGAGGTGCCGCTCCCGCTCGCCCTAGGCGGCGACACCAGCCTCGCGGGAGAAGGGGTGCGGCTCGAGGATCCGGTCTATCTGCAGCGCAAAGCAGGCCCGTCGTCCGAGAAGATCTTCCCCGACACGCCGGTCGTGCCGTTGAAGGAGTGGCATCCGCTCCAGGCCAAGCGGATCCGCTACTTCAAGAAGCCGAAGAAGAAGAAGACGGACAGCTGACCCGCTGTCCCCTGGCGCGCGCAGGGAACATCCGCCTATACTGCGGCGACGTGTCGGCATCCGCCGTCACGTCGTATCGTTACGTGTGGGTCACGTTTGTTGCGTGGCCCCCTTGGG
>JAUHZF010000052.1 GCA_030426145.1 Polyangia bacterium | reverse complement strand
CCCCTGCGTCGATGGGCGCCTCGAGCCCCGGCGCGCCGAGCACGCCCCCAACGAAGTCGAGCTGCTCGTCCAGTCGCGGGTCTTCGACCCCAAACACCGGACCGAGGATGAGATCCTGACAGATCTGCCCGTCGAGCGAGCCCACGGGGTCGGTCGGGTCGAAGCTGCCGGGAAGCGCCGTCGCGCGGTACCACTGGCCTTCGCCGAGGTAGATGCCGAAGGCGCCGTGCACGTCGGGCGCGGGCTGGTCGGTGCGCACCACGTCGAGCCGCTCCTTCAGCGCAGCGAGGAGCGCCGCGCGGTCGCGGCCCGCCGCGTCTTTGACGAGCCGGTTGTAGGCCATGATGTTCATCTGGTCGTGAGGGAAGACCACGGCGAGGAAGCCGTCGTGACCACGCCCGTCCCCGCCCCTCGCTTCGTGTACGCGCGCGGCGGCCGCGCTGCGGTGGTGGCCATCGGCCACGTAGAGGGTGTCGATCCGCTCGTCGAAGAGCTGCACCAACGCGCGCGCCGCGTCGCCCCCCACCGGCCAGAGGCGGTGGCACACGCCATCGGCGCTTTCGAAGTCGTAGACGGGCGCACGGGTGGCCACCCGCTCGATGGCTTCGTCGATGGCAGGGACCGCCCGGTAGGTGAGAAAGACCGGCTCCGCGTGCGCCCCCAGGCTCTCGATGTGGCGGGTGCGATCGTCTTCCTTGAGCGGCCGCGTTTTCTCGTGCTTCTTGATGCGGTCTTCGAGGTAGTCGCGCACCGACGCACAACAGACCACCCCGGTCTGGCGGTGGCGGCCCATGCGCTGGTGGTAGACGTAGAGCTGCGGCGCCTCGTCCTGGATCAGCCAGCCCTTCTCGATCATCGTGTCGAGGTTCTCGCGACACTTGGCGTAGACCTCGTCGCTGTAAGGGTCCGTGTCTGAGGGGAGGTCGATCTCGCCGCGGGTCACGTGGAGAAAGCTCTCGGCGATCCCGTCCGCCAGCTTCCGCGCTTCCGCGGTGGACACGACGTCATAGGGAGGACAGGCGACCTTTTCGACGAGCTCCGCCGGGGGTCGATATGCCTGAAAAGGCCGTATTTCCGCCACGAAACGGTGGTACCCCAGGCAGGACGGCGGACCAAGCGGGATTGGCGCCGCCGCAGCCGTCGGCTTGTTCTTTGGGCCGCGCGCCAGTACGAAACGGGCCGTGAACGTGCCGATGGAGAGTGCCCGGGGTCCGACCCGGGGCCGCCACGTGATCGCCGTGGGCGGCGGTCGCGGCGGCGTCGGCAAGACCCTGCTGAGCGTCAACCTCGCGGTCTACCTCGCGCAGCTGGGGCGGAACGTCATCCTCTTCGACGCCGACCCGAACGGCTCCAACGCGCACACCATGTTGGGCCTCGACCACCCGCCCCTCGCCCTGCGCAAGCAGGTGCAAGACCACAGCGCCCCCGCCGTCGCCACCAGCGTGCCGGGGCTTCGGCTCGTGCCTGCCGTCTACGACGCCTGGCGCATGACCCCGCGCCGCACCACCCGCTCCTCGCACTGGATGGCGCAGCTCGACCAATACGACGCCGACTACATCGTCATCCACCTCGGCACGTCCACCATCCCCGCCGCCTTGGACGCCTTCGTCGAGGCGGGCGTGAGCATCTGTGTGACGGCCCCCGAACCGCCGGCGATCGACGCGACCTATCGCTTCTGCCGCGCCCTCTTCGCCCGACGGCTTCGTCGGACCCTGATGCGAGAGCGCCACCGGCTCCGTATCGTGGAGAAGGCCCTCGCCAATCTGCCTACCCTGCCGACCCCTCGGGACCTCATCGGTGAGATCGCGCGCTTCGACCAGCAGGTGGCCAACCTCGCAGCCCACCAGCTGCAGATGCTCCGTCCTCGGTTGGTGGTCGGCAAGACCCGCCTGCGACAGGATCTCGACCTCGGCCCGGCGATGGTGTCGCTCGCGGAGCGCTACCTCGGGATCAGCCTCGACTACCTGGGCTACGTGGAGCAAGACGACGCGGCATGGCTCACGGCGCGCCGCAGGCGCCCACTGCTCATCGACGCGCCGACCAGTAAGGCGTCGCGGAACATCGAGCGTGTAGCCCGCCGCATCCTGGCCCTGCTCGCCCAACCCAAGCGGCGCCAAGACGAGTCGCTCGCAGATGCGCGAAACCTGAACTCGCCCCTCACGCTGTACAAGGTCCTCGGCGTCGACCGCAGCGCGAGCGACGATGAGATCCGCCGCGCCTACAAGCTGCAGAGATCCATCTTTCGCGACGACAGCCTGCCCATCGTGTCCCTCGTCGATGAGGAGACCATGAACCGTGAGCAGGCCCTCATCAGCGAGGCCTACGACACCCTGCTCGACCCAGCTCGCCGCCGTGCCTACGACATGTCGGTCTTTCCCGACGACGAGCCGCAAGCTCCAGCGCCAGAGCGCGAGAACACGGCGAGCGACGCCGAGCTCGCCGTGCTTCAAGCCGAGCTCGCACGCGAAGTGACGAGCGACACGCAGTTCACGGGGCCGTTGCTACAGAAGGCGCGCCTCGCGCAGGGACTCGACATCCACGACATCGCGACCATCACCAAAATCTCCCCCATGCACCTGCGCGCGCTCGAGGAGGAGAAGATGAGCACGCTTCCGGCTCAGGTCTACGTGCGCGGGTTCCTGCAGCAGATCGCGAAGGCGCTGCAGCTCGACCCCGCTCAGGTGACCAAGACCTATCTCAAGCGGTATCGCGCAGCGCGCCCCGAGGCCGACTGACGTGACCGAGGCGCGCGTCGCACGTTCCACCTGGTTCGGCCCCGCGCTCTTCTTCGGGGCCCTCGCGCCACGGCTCTGGGTCGCGCTCGGTTCGGGCTGGAGCCCCAAGCCGGTCTGGGACGGCTACTACTACGACATCGGGGCCAAGAGCATCGCGGCCGGACTCGGCTACGTCGGCCAGACGGGGAAAGCCTGGTGCCACTACCCCGTGGGCTACTCCGCGCTGCTCGGCGGCGTCTACTCCGTGGCCGGTTCGAGCCCGGCGGTGGGCAAGGTGATGGGGGCGGTCGTCGGTGCCCTACTGGCCGTGGCGACCTACTACCTCGGTCGCCACGTCACGACGGAAGCCCGCGCCCGCATCGCGGGCGGTCTGGTCGCGGCCTACCCGGGTTTGGTGCTCTACGCCGGACTGCACATGACGGAGCCCGTGTCGGCGCTGCTCATCGTGGTGGCCGCGCTGGCCGCGACGAGAGCCGGCGTGCGGACGGCGCACGGGGCGGGACGGGATGCGCTCGCGATGCTTCCTGCGGGGCTGTTGTTCGGGCTTGCCACCCTCGTGAGACCACAGTCGATCCTGCTCGCCCCCTGGGCGGGTGTCTTCTTCCGGGCCCGAAGCCTGCGCACTCGAGCCCTCGTCGGAGGCGTGGCGACAGCTGCCGCCTTACTGGTGGTGGCGCCGTGGACCGCACGCAACTGTCGCGTGATGGACGGCTGCGCCTTCGTGTCGACGAACGGAGGCTGGAACCTCGCCATCGGTGCCTTCCCCCGCGCGACGGGTCGCTTCGAGACGCTGCGCTCGGGGGACGGGTGTCACATCATCACCGGCCAGGTGCAGCAGGACCGCTGTTGGGTGAACCTCGGCTGGGGCTGGATCGCAGAGGACCCTGCGCGTTGGGTCGGCCTCATGCCCAAGAAGCTGGCCTTCACCTTCGACCACGAGTCGTTCCCGGTGGGCTACCTCGGCGTCGCCTCCCCGGAGGCGTGGCCGGCGTATCGGCAGACCATCGGCCGCGGTGTGCTGAGCTGGACCCATCGCCTGTTGCTCACGCTGGCCACACTGGCACTGCTCCCGCCCGCGCGCCGTCGCCGGCCGATCACGCTCGTTCCACCCCTGATGGTGGCCCTCTACGCCTGGTACGCGGCCTGGACCCCGCCCTATCCCTTCTGGCCCCTCACCCTCGTGATGCTGGGCGCGCTCGCCCTGCGGCTACGAAGGATCTGGACGCATCGGCCCGCCCTCTTCTTCGGCGCCATGAACGTCGCCTCCTTGGTCGTCATCCACGCCGTCTTCTTCGGCGAAGACCGCTACCACCTCGTCGCAACCCCGTTCCTATGCCTCATGGCCGCCATGTGGAACGAGCAGAGGCCCGCGCAGGATCACGAATAGGCCTCGAGGTCCTCTAGGTTTCCAGGTTCGAGGTTCCAGGTTCGCGGTTCGAGGTTCCAGGTTCGAGGTTCCAGGTTCGAGGTGCCAGGTTCGAGGTTCGAGGTTCGAGGTTCGAGGTTCCAGGTTCGAGGTTCCAGGTTCCAGGTTCGAGGTTCGAGGTTCTCGAGACCGAGCACGAGCACGAGATCGAGATCGCACACGAGCACGAGATCGCACACGAGCACGAGATCGCACACGAGCACGAGATCGCACACGAGCACGAGATCGCACACGAGCACGAGATCGCGCACGAGCACGAGATCGAGCGAGCCCGCTGCTCTACTTTTTCTTCTGCTTCGCCTTGAGCGCTGCGGTGGCAGCGTTGCGGCAGGCGCGGTCGCCGTCGTTCATGCAGATGGCGCGGAGCATGCGCAGCTCGGTCTCGCTCGCCGACCCCGACCCCATCTTGTTCATCAAGCGCTGCTTCTCGGCGCTCTCGTTGAACTTGGGCGGCACCGGCTCCTTCTTGGGCGGCGGCGTCTTGGGATCGGGCGTGTCGTAGATGTCCCCGGGGTTCTTCGGCAGCACCGGCTGGGGGACGAGACCCGGTTGCGGCTTGTAGTCGGGCCGCTGCTTCTTCTTCTCTTCTTCGGACTGAAGCTCGAAGGCCTTGTCGGCCGCTTCGCGACGCTTCTCGGCGCTGACGGTGGTGGCATCGGCCACCGAGAGGTAGAGCTTGCGCTTCTCCTCCACGCCTTCGACCTTCTCTGCCTTGTCGAAGATGTGGTCGGCCCAGCGATCCTCGAGCTCGTGGTAGGCCGTATCGTCACGCACGGCCGAGCTCTCCGGGATCTTCTGGAGAATGCTGTGCGCGCTCTCGATGTCGCCGCCGTCGGCCTCGGCCTGAGCGCGCAGCAGAAACTGGCGCGCCTCGTCCTCCGACTGGGCCATCCCGGTCTCGGGCGCCGCAGGATCGACCTCCGAGCCGCCGACCATGACGGCAAATCCCACCACGGCGAGCACCGCGACCACGGCGAGCACGGCCGCGATGGTGCCTACGCTGCGCCCGGCAGAGCTCCCCGGCCCGGCCGAGCCGTTCTTGGTCATGCCCTCGAAGGGCAGGGCTGGCAGCTGTTGACTCAGGTCGATGACGGGACGGAAGTGCTTGCCGGCGGCCACGAACCGCAGCCGCACATCGCCCAGCTCGAGCGCATCCCCTGGCTCGATGATGCCGCGACGAAGCTCGACTCCGTTGATGCGGATGCCGTTGCTGCTCCCCTGATCGACCACCTCCCAGCGACCCTGGCCGAGGGCCACGATGTCGGCGTGGTGCCGGCTCACCGAGGCGTGGTTGATCGAGATGCTCGCCTCCTCGGCGCGACCCACCATCAGTCGGTCGCCGATGAGCGAGAACTCAACCCCGGGCTGCGGGCCGATGACGACCACGAGGCGGTCGGGGCGGCGATTCTTCTGAGGCTCTTCCTCGGCGAAGGTGACCGCGGCATCGATGAGCTCGATGCGGTAGTCGCCGAGGTTGATGATGTCCCCGGGGTTCAGGAGGATCGGGCTGTCCTGCTCGAGCCGCTCCCCGTTGTGGAAGGTCCCGTTGTAGCTGCCGTGGTCGTAGACCTGCCATCCCTTCGAGCTGCGCTGGAAGGTGGCGTGGCGGCGCGAGATGTTGCGCTCGGTCAGGCGGACGTCGTTGTCCTCGCCTCGACCTACCGTGTACTCCGGCTGGCTGAGGTCGAGGGTTGTCGTTTGACCCTCGTCATCCTCAATCGCCAGCTGCCACTTCGGAGTTGGTGCCATCAGGGGCTCCGGGGCGGCCGCATGTGACCGCCCCTGGTGACCCTCCTTCGAGGGTCTAGGCCTTCACTCTAGCCAGGGTGAAGGCCTCGATGCAATTGGGGTTATTGGCGAAAGTTCCGAAGGGAACCCTCTCTTCCCCTCGCAAAGGTACCACAAGTCCTCCGCGAGGGGCCCGAGCGTATGAATCGGGGCTCAGTTGCTCCTCTGAACGGGCCGGAAAGGCTGGAGGAAGGCGGCGAGGGCGCCAGGGTTGCGCGTCTGCATCCACAGCCGCCCCTGTCCTTGGAAGCGGCACACGAGCCCCTCCCCGCTGAGGAAGAGGCTCTTCATGCCACCGACCTTGTCCACGTGGTAGCTGAGGCCTTGCGTGAAGGCGACCATGTGAGACGTGTCGCATACGTAGCCGTGGTACTGCTGGCCGATGTCGACGGCGTGGATCCCGCCGTAGCTCGAGAACCAGATGGTCCCTTGGCCGTAGGCGCGCAGGAGGAAGAGGCCTTCCCCACTGAAGAAGCCCTTCGCGCCCTGCCACTTGGTGTCGAGCTGAATCCCCGAGGTGGAGGCGAGGTAGGCCCCCGACTGCAGGAACATCTCCTGGCCGGGTTGCAGATCGATCTGCGTGACGGCTCCCTCCGGCGCCGGCGCGATCCACACGCTCTGCCCGGGTTGGGTGCAGGTGAAGGTGTTCTGGAACAGGCTCTCGCCGCCGAGCAGCTTGCGCTTGAGCGCGCTGCCGAGACCACCGCGCATGTTGGTCTCCATCTGGACCGCCGTGTCGCGGGCGACCATGGCCCCTGCTTCGGCCACGATCTGCTCGCCGGGCTGGTGGAACTGGACGTGGACCGTGGCGAAATCGGGGTTGTGCTTGACCTCTGAATGCATGGCTCCTCCGTCACTTCTGAACGGGCGGCAACATGCGGCCGACCGTGGATCCGTATTCCTGCGCGTTGCGGGTCTGCACGTAGACCTGCCCCTGTCCCTGGAAGTGGCACACGAGACCCTCGCCACTCAGGAAGGACGCGATCCACCCTGCGTTGCTGGCCTTGCCCACCGTGTATTGCAGATTGGCGTCCCAGCAGACGAGGTGGCCGGTGTCGATGATGAGCTCACCGTTGACGTTCACGGGCTCGATGGCGCCGAAGGAGCCGACCACGATCTGCCCCTGGCCCTGGGTGCCCAGGATGAAGAGACCGGCGCCCGAGAAGAAGCCCTTGCCGCTTCCCTGGGTCTGGACGTCGACCGTGGTGCTCGAGGCGACGAAGGCGCTGTTGCTGATCTGCCACTGCCGCTGCCCGACATCGAGCACGGCCATGTCGCCGCAAAGCGGCGTCGTGAGCAAGACCTCTCCCTGCCCTCCCTGAGCCGTGAAGGTGTTGCGGAAGAAGGACTCACCGCCGAACAGGCGCTTGAGGCCCTTCATGAAGCCGCCGGACTGGGTCTGCATGTCGACGTTCGTCGACATGCCCATCATGGCGCCCGACTCGGCCATGATCGACTCGTTGGGCTGGAGCCAGACCTGCGCGACCGTCTGCGACGGGCGGTACAATACGTTGACCTGCATCGAGTGTCCTCCGTCAGGGCATCAGGCGGGTGAGCCACTCCACGAGGGCGCCCAGGTTGCGGGATTGAATGAGGATGCGACCCTGGCCGGTGAACTCGCAGACGAGC
This sequence comes from Polyangia bacterium, assembly GCA_030426145.1. Lineage (GTDB taxonomy): Bacteria > Myxococcota_A > Polyangia > Polyangiales > Polyangiaceae > JAPYTK01. Next base: position 27,154 of record JAUHZF010000052.1, on the reverse strand, counting down.
CCCTCACCGGAGCCGAAGAACCCCATGGCGCCGCCGCCTGGGGTCTTGATCTTGAAGTCGAGGCTGGAGTCGAAGCCCACGATGTGGCCGTTGTCGACCACGTAGGTGCCGTTGCAGTAAATCTCGTCGATGGCGCCGTAGCTGTTGACCCAGAGGTCGCCGTGACCCGACGCCTCGAGGAAGAAGGCGCCCTCCTTGGCGAGCAACGCGCGCAGCCCGCCGAAGCGGAGCTTGAGGTCGACGTCGCCAGCGCTCGCGAGGAAGGCTCCGGTGCTGAAGAGCATGGTCTGCCCCTGGAGCGGAATATGCCGCACGCCACCGCTGAGCGCGGGAGCGAGCCAGACCCAGCCCCCCTGGCCGCCGTGGAAGTGGTTGACGAAGAAGGTCTCACCGCCGACCACCTTGCGGATGAGTGCGATGAACATCGCCTTCAGCTTGCCGAAGAAGCCGGGGTTCTTCCCCGCGTTCAGCTTCACGTCCATCTCGAGGTTGCTGGCACGCGCGACCATCGATCCGGCTTCTGCGATGAGCACTTCTCCCGGTGCGAGGTTCACCTCCAGCATCGAGAAGGTGGGCTCGTACTTCACCATGTGTTGCGGCATCTCCCCGTCCTCCGCTGTCCACCCTCGGGCCGTCACGACCCTTCCTGGTGAAAGCCAGGCCGGTGCTATACCGACGGCGTGGCGACATCAACCGACACCACCTCCCCCGGCTTCCGTCAGAGCGGCAGGCGAACGGCCGTGGAGGTCGGGGTGGTTCTGGCCTTCCTCGTAGCCCTGTTTTTCGGCGGTCGAGGCTGCATCGGATGGGGTGCGGAGAAGGCCGTCGACTTCGTGCCCGTCACCGCCGACGCCAAGGTCGGCGAGGTCGGCGCAGAGCAGTTCCGCGCCCAATACGCGGCCGCGGGCGAACCCACCGAAGCCCAAAAGAAGCGCGTGGAGCGCGTCTTCGGCGAGCTCCAGCAGGCCTTGACCCCGGAGGAGACGGCCATCCTCGGCAATCCACGCGTCACCGTGGTCGTCGACGACACGCCGAACGCCTTCGCGCTGCCGGGCGGCGAGGTCTTCGTGCTCACGGGGTTGCTCGACCGGGTCGGAGACGACGACGACATGCTGCGTGGCGTGCTCGCCCACGAGCTCGGCCACGCCATCAAACGACACGGGATGAAGGGCCTCGCCCGTCGGGCGGCCTTCGGCGTGGTCATCACGATGCTCATCGGCGAGGTCGACGAGCTCGTCGTCACCTTGGCCGCCGGCGCCACCGAGCTCGACCGATTGGCCCACAGCCGCAGCATGGAGTCCGAGGCCGACGCCTTCGGGGTCGACCTGCTCAAACGCACGGGTCACGACCCAGAGGGCCTCGCTCGCTTCCTCGAGAGCTTGGGGTCCCAGCCCGTTCCCGAGCTGCTGAGCACCCACCCCGAACCCGTCGAGCGCGCGGCCGCGATCCGCGCCGGAAGCAGCTGAATCAACCGCGTTGGATGCGGCGCACCATGGCGTCGTAGGCGGCGGGCCGCGCCTGCCGAATGGCGATGTGCTCCGACGATGGGTGCACGCGGTTGGTGAGGAGTACCCCCGCGTAGGCGGCCTCGGGGTCGATCCAGATGCTGGTGCCCGTGTAGCCGAGGTGGCCGAAGCTGGCGGGTCCGAAGCGCGTCCCGCTCGACGGCTGAGCCCCCGAACGCCGATCGAAGCCCGCCGCGTGGCTCCCGCCCGGGCGCGGCCGAAGCAGCGGCAGGAGGTCTTCGCGTCGCAACCAGTCGTCGCGCCGGCCTGCCCACGCGTCGAGCACACCGGAGCCGAGCTTCACCACCGACCACACGTCTGCGAACAGCCCCGCATGACCGGCAGTACCTTCCCCCGCGAAGATGTGGGCGTTGTTGTCGTGCACCCGGGCCCGGATGATGCCCCCCCGCCACGGCGAGCGTTCGGTCGGCACCACCGTTCGTTCGATGCCAACCAGCTGCTTGCGCAGACGACGAATGCTTCCGAGCTTGAGCCCGAGGGGCCGGGTCACCTCGTCCTCGACCAGCGCATCGAGCGCTTCGCCGGTGGCCGCTTCGAGGGCCGCCCCGACGAGGATGTAGCCGAGGTCGCTGTAGATCGGCGGAAACCCGTCTCCGCCGGGCCAGGGCGCCGTGCACTCGGGTCGGCGCGCCGACGCCGCCTCGAGCAGGGTCGCTTCGCGCGTCGGTTGTTGGGCTCGCGCATCGGGCACGTAGAAGAGCCGGTGCGCCTCGAGGCCCGCCCGGTGGGCGGTGAGGGCGTCGAGAGGCACATCGCCGCTAGGCGTATCCTTCAGCTCGGGCAAGAAGCTCCCGAGGGGCGCCATGCGATCGACCTCGCCCTCACGGTGCAGGCGCGCGAGCACGAGCGCCACCACGGGCTTGGTGAGCGACGCCAAATCGAACAGGTGGCTCGTGAGCGCTTCTGGCGCCGGACCGCTCGCGTCCGGCGGCGGCTCCGTCCACAGCTTTCCGGCCGCGCCCCAGCCGTAGCACCAGCCTTCGGCGCGACCGACGACCCCGGCTGCTGCTTGGGGGCGCCCCCGCCACGCGAAGCCGACGACGGCACACGGCGCTGCCCCGTGCCGGTCGGTCACCAGACGGGCCACCGGCGTGAGATCCACCATCTGGGCCCCGAGGGTGCTGTTGCGTCTCGACATATCGGCCACGCGCCTCGGCGCGCACTTCCGTGGCTCCTTATATACCCGCCCACCGTTGGGCCAAGCCCGCCGCTTGTGTCCCGAACGCCTACTTTCTGAGTCCGCGTGGGTGGGACTCGCACCGAATGCTCCTCTCGTGGGTCGCGGGACCATCGGCATCTTTGACCACCGCGCCACCACGACCCTATGCTTTCGCTCAATGGCGGAGTTTGCCTGGGTAGCGCGAGGACCGACGGGTGAGGTGCAGAAGGGCGTCATGGTGGCTGACACCAAGGCGGCCGTCGAACGTCGTCTGCGCGCGCAGCAGCTCAATCCGCAGCGCGTCAGCAAGCGCCTGAGTTTCACCTTCGGCTCGGGTGTCGACCACACCGAGCTGGTCAAGTTCGTCCGTCAGTTCGCGACGATGATCGACGCGGGCCTGCCGCTCGTGCAGTGCCTCGACATCCTCTCGAGCCAGGAACCCAATCCGATCCTCAAGGCCGCGCTCCTCGACATCAAATCGACGGTCGAACAGGGCGCCACCTTCAGCGACGCACTGCGTCGCCACCCCAAGATCTTCGACGAGCTCTTCGTCAACCTCGTCAACGCGGGTGAGGTCGGCGGTATTCTCGACACCATCCTTCAGCGGCTCGCGGTCTACATCGAGAAGAACGTGAAGCTGCGGCGCCAGGTCAAGGGTGCCCTCACCTATCCGATCGCGGTCATCGTCATCATGATCATCGTCATGGTGGTGTTGATGACCTTCGTCATCCCCGCCTTCGAGAACATGTTCGCCGAGTTCGGTGGCAAGGGCGAGCTGCCCAAGCTCACGCAGGTCGTCATCGCGATCTCGAACGGATTCGTGGCCGCGCTGCCCGTGCTCATCCCAGCCAGCATCGCTCTCGCCTTCGCTGCCGTGCAGTTCTACCGCCGCCCGAAAGGCAAGCGGTTCGTGCACAAGATGATCCTCAAGCTGCCCATCCTCGGGCCCGTGATGCAGAAGATCACGGTCGCGCGGTTCTCCCGAACCATGGGCACCCTCCTCGCGTCCGGCGTGCCGATCATCGACTCGATGAACATCGTGGCCAAGGCCTCCGGCAACGTCATCGTCGAAGAGGGATTGATCTACGCGCGCGACAGGATCAGCGAGGGTCGAAACCTCGCCGAGCCACTTGCAGAGGTGAAGGTCTTCCCCGGCATGGTGGTTCAGATGGTCGGCGTGGGTGAGCAGACCGGTGCGCTCGACACCATGCTCAACAAGGTCGCCGACTTCTACGAGGACGAGACCGATGTGGCGGTCGCCGCGCTCACCTCGCTCATCGAGCCCATCATGATGGTCATGGTCGGGAGCGTCGTCGGCGTGGTCCTCGTCTCGATGTACCTCCCGATCTTCAGCCTCGCGGGCAACATCAAGGGCGAGTAGCCCATGCGCCTCGGCCTCCCCACCGGCGTCGACGCGCCCCTGGGGCGGCGCCTCGCCGCGCTCGCCGTGGTGCGCCTCATGGTCGCCCTGGCCCTGCTCGGCGTCATCGAGCTCTTCTACTTTCGCGACGTGCCCACGGGCGGGCCGTCGAGCGCGGTGGCGGTGGCGACCGTGGGCGCCGCCTTTCTGCTCACGGCGGGCTACACCTGGCTGCTCCGAGCCGGTCGGGCGCTGCGGCGTGTCGCCACCCTGCAGCTGGTGACGGACCAAGCGCTGTGGACCGTCATCGTCTACCTCACCGGCGGGGCGACCAGCGGTCTGACCTCTCTCTACGGGCTGACGTGCGTCTCGGGAGCGATCCTGCTCGGGACCCGCGGCGTGGTCATCGCCACCTCGTCCGGCGTCGCCTTCTTCGTGACGATGTGCCTGGGGTTCGTGCGGGGCTGGTTGCCCGTCCCCCCCGATCAGGCGGTCGAAGCCTACGTGGTGGACCCCGGCCCGATGGTCTTTCCCGCGGTGAGCGCCATCTTCGCAACCGCGCTCGTCGGTGCCCTCGCCGCCTATCTCGCCGAGCGCCTGAAGAGCTTCGGTGGGCGTCTCGAAGCTGCGACCAAACGCGCCGACGAGAACGAGCAGCTCGCTGCGCTCGGTCGTCTCGCCGCGGCCCTCGCCCACGAGATCCGCAACCCGCTGGGGTCGATTCGGGGCTCGGTCGAGCTCTTGAGAACCGGACCCAACCTCGACGAAGAGGACCGCAGGCTGTGCGAGATCGTCGAACGGGAGACCACTCGCCTCAACGACCTGGTCACGGACATGCTGCACCTCGGTCGCCCCCGGGCGCCCGACAAGACGGAGATCGACCTCGCCGATCTCGCCAAGTCCGTGGTCGAGCTCGCCGAGCGTGCCGTCGCCGGACGGGAGCTCGTGATTCGGTACGATGGTCCCGATGCCGCGACGATTCTCGCCGACGCGGCGCAGATGCGTCAGCTACTGTGGAACCTGGTCCGCAACGCGATTCAGGCGAGCGAGGCCGGCAGCGAGATCGTGATCACCGTGACCGAAACCCCACGCCCCGACGAGCCCGATGAACCCGACGTGCTGCTCCAGGTGCGCGACGAGGGCAGCGGCATTCCATCGAGCAAGCGGGACCTCATCTTCGAGGCCTTCTACACCACGCGCTCCCACGGCGTGGGGATCGGCCTCGCGGTCGTCAAGCAGGTGACCGACGCCCACGGTTTCGAGCTCGAGATCGACACCGAAGAGGGCGAAGGCACGGTCTTCACCGTGCGCATCCCGCGCGTGACCATCGCGGCCCTGGCCCTGTTGGCGCTTCTGCCGCTGATGGGATGCAGTGGCTCGGATTGGGTGCGCGATGGGGGCCGCCGCGAGCCCATCTGGTGGGGCGACGATCCGGAACCGATCGCGGGATCTCCTGCCCCCGCCGCATCGACGCGTCCGGCCAGCCCAACCAGCCCGGCGGCCCCGGCCGCCACACCTACGCTCCCGGGGCACCCCCTGCCCGTCTTCCGCAACACCTACTACGACTTCCCGCAGGAGCCCGACACCACCGCCGGCGAGCGCGCCACGGTCTTCGATGCGAGCTGCCAACCCATCGCAGACGTGGCCAAGGGTTTTCACGATCAGCTCTGCGTGCAGGGCAGCGGACGGCTCAAGACGGGCGCCACCGTGTCCTTCGCCAAACGAGACTGTGAATGCGCCGCCGTCTGCCCGCGCACCGATCAGAAGATCTGCTTCGAGAAGCTCGACCCGAAGAAGTTTCCCCACGGGCGCGGCGCGCGCGGCACCCCCATCACCCCCCTGCGCAGCGTAGCGGTCGACCCCGAAGTCATCCCTCTCGGCACAGCCCTCTACATCCCCGCCTATCACGGGCTGCGCCGCCCGGATGGGAGCACCCACGACGGCTGCTTCCTCGCCGAGGACAAGGGTCTGAAGGTGAAGGGGAGGCACGTCGACATCTTCACCGGGGCCCCGTCCACCACCACCTCCTGGAACCAATCGGTTCCCTCCAACAGTGGGGTCCTCGTGCACCTGTCGGCGGCCCGTTGCGCATACCTGGCCAAGCGGTGATACGATGCTCCTCCATCGCGAAAATGCGATGATCGATGCTCATTCCCCTCTGGGGATAGGCACCCTTCCCCCGTGACGACCCAGCGGTCACAAAGCTCCCAGCAGAGCTCGCAATCCAGCGACCAGAGCGCCTCGTCCGCACAGTCGGGCGGCGGCGGCGGTCCGAGCGACGTCCGCAAGAAAGCGGGCGAGCGGCTGGGTCAATGGATCCGTCGCAAGTACCACCTCGAGTCGCTCCTCGGCGTGGGCGGCATGGCTACGGTCTACGCGGCCCGGCACCGCAACGGCTCTCGGGTCGCGATCAAGATCATGCACGCCGAGTTCGCGCGGGAAGAAGGCGTCAAGCGCCGCTTCCTTCGCGAGGGCTACGTGGCCAACAAGGTCGACCACCCGGCCGTGGTTCGCATCCTCGACGACGACGAGACGGACCTCGGTGAGCCCTTCCTCGTGATGGAGCTGCTCGAGGGCGAAACGCTTCAGCAGCTGTGGAAGCGGCGAAAGCGCAAGGTTCCTCCCGCAGAGGCTCTGTCCATCGCGGCCCAGATCCTCGACTGCCTCGTCGGGTTCCACGAGCAGAAGATCGTCCACCGCGATCTGAAGCCGGCCAACATCTTCATCGTCGAGCCGCTTCAAGCAAAACTGCTCGACTTCGGCGTCGCTCAGCTTCGCGAGGCCGGCGAAGCGATGACGCGCGCGGGCACCGCACTGGGCACGCCCTCCTTCATGTCGCCCGAACAGGCCCAGGGCAAGAGCGACCAGCTCGACGGGCGCTCCGACATCTTCAGCGTCGGCGCCACCCTGTATGCCGTCATCAGCGGCAAGCGTCTCCACCACGGCCGAAGCGACAACGAGGCGTTCATCCTCGCCGCCACGCAGCCGGCCCCGTCCCTGGCGCGCCAGGCGCCCGACCTCGACCTCGAGGTCATCGCCCTCATCGACCGTGCTCTGCAATGGGACCGGCGAAAGCGCTTCCGCGACGCTGCCGAGATGCGCGACGCATGCTTGGAGGTGATGCAGAAGATCGGGGCTCCCATCCCCGCCAATCTGTCGATCGCCCCTCCCCCCGCCGTCGACCGGCCGAGCGACCCCACCATCGGCGCCTCCCCTGCCGCCCGACGCCTCGGCCAAGCGCTCAAGGTAACGCCCCCGCCAGTCATCCACGCCCAGAACTCGAGCGCACCACCGCCACATGGCACGCCTGGCCACGGGCTGCGGGGTCCCAGTGCACCGCCCCCTGGCACCCCTGCGGGCGGCATTCCCAGCGGCCAATACCCCCCCGCGCCACCTCCGCGACGACGGATGGACTCGGGCGGCCCCATCGGGAGCATGACACCTGGCAGCGGCGTGTCTACGTCGGCACCGGTGCCCTCGGCGACACCGCTCGGTGTGCATGGGCAGCCCCAGACCGACAGCTCCCACAGCATGCCGGCGGTCCGCCCGCCGGCCGAAGAGGCTCCCGAGCGGCTGGTCGACTTCTTCGAACGCCTCGAACGCTCGCTCGGCACGATGAAGCAATACGGGCTCGAGCACCCCGAAGGACAGCAACGCATGAAGATGCTGTTCCGAACCATGGCCGAGGCCCTCCGCGACGACCCGGAGCGCATGACCTTCAAGGTGCACCCCTTCTGCTTCACCCACGGCCGGGCCACCGCCTGGGAGCCGACGCCGCCGGCCGACATCGTGCCCTACAACCTCTCGGTCGCCGGCCTGGAGGAGGTCATCTTCTCCCCCGGACTCGAAGAAGCGGAGATGGAGGCCTTCCTGACCGCCATCCTCCTCGACCCGGGCCAGGACGAGGACAGCGACATCGCGGCCGCGCTCTGGGAGGCGCGCTTCAAGCACATCAAATGCAGTCTCCGCGACGACCTCACCGAGGCCGACGCCGCCGAGCAGCTGCGCTTTTTCAACGAGGCCGACCAGCTCGAGGAGATGGCGCGTGAAGACCTCGCCGAGGCCGCCGCCATGGCCATGTCGACCGACCGCGGTGGCTTCGAAGCCGCGGCCGATGCGTCGCGTGCGCTCGAGCTCGACGCCGGAGCCAAGGCCGCCCTTGGGACGCAGCTCTCGGTCGACCCCCAGCGCTGGCAGGAACGTTTTCTCGACCTCGCCATCGACGCCTTCGTCGACGCCAAGAGCCGACAAGAGGAAGACGTTTTTGGTGAGCCCTTGGCTCAGCACGGCTGGATCCTGACCAAGAAGGCCCAGTACCCCGAGCTGTGCGAGGTGCACCGCGTCTTGCTCGAACGACAGGCGAACCACCGGGACGCGCAGCGGTGGAAGGTCGACCCCGTGCTCATCACCGAGTCGCTCTTCGCGGGCCGCACCCTCGAAGAGCTGGTTCGCCTCGCGAGCCGCGAGAACATGCCTCCCGACCGCCGCGAAGAGATCCACACGGTCATCGCGCAAGCCCTCGATCACCTCGGCAGTGGTCACGTGATGTTCCTCCTCGAGCGGGCCAACGAGCTGAACAAGGCCACCCACGAGACGCTCTACGAGCTCCTCCTCGGCTACGTGGAGCGCCATCTCCACCACCATCACCAGGGCGTCGTCGACCGACTCAATCACCTCGAGCCGTCGCTCGCTCAGCGCATGCTGGCTGCCGTTACGGCGGGCGGCGGAGAGGGCGCGGTCGCCTTCCTCAAGCCGTTGCTCATGAGCCAGAACCCGGCCCTCAAGTGCGAGGCGACGGCGCTTCTGGCGACCTCCCCCGATGAGCTCGGCAAGCAGCTCGTCAGGCTGCTGACCAGCTCGGATGCCGCCCTTCGCTCCGCGTCGCTCACCACCATGCTCCGCCACCAGGTTCGTTCGGCTGGGCCGGGGTTGGTTCGGGTCATCGAAGCGGAGTCGTTCGCCGAACGACTCCCCGAAGAGCAAGAGCAGATGTTCAGCGTGCTCTACGAGCTCAACGCCGCGCGCGCCGAAGCCCTCGCCATCCAAATCCTCGAGCAGCACGGCATGTTGGTCGATGAGAAGCTCGACCAACTGCGTACCGTCGCCGCCGATGCCCTCGGTCGGCACGCGAACAGCGCCGCGCCCCTCGACGCCCTCGAGAACGCCGCGCGACGGCGTCCCTGGAACACCCAGCAGCTGCGCACGTCGGCCGGCGCCGCCGTCGAGTCGATTCGACGCCGTCTCCAGGCCAACCGCGGGGGTAGCGCATGAGCGCAGCGGGCGCACAGTCCAACGCCCCCTCGGGTCAGCCCAAGCGCACGACACGAGGCCAGACCAAGGTCAGCGAAGCGCAGCTCGCCGCGGCGGTCGTCTTGGGCATGCATCGGCTGGTCAAGCAGTCGACCCTGTACACCACTGAGAACGAAGCTCAGACCCGACAGATCGCGCTGACCCAACGCGCCGTGCTCGGCTATGGACGCCGTACCGGCCGAAACCCGAAGATCTTCTTCACCGAGACCTCGGTCTTCGTATGTGGCCGGCTGCTTCGCGCTGGCCGCGGGGTGTACGAAGCCGCGCTCGAGCTCGGGCGCATCCTCGATCGCTTCGGCATCGACGAGGTCACCGTCGGCTTCGACGTCAGCACCGACGAGCTGAAACAGTTCCAACAGCACGCCGCACAAGCCATTCGCCGCTCGGGCCTCGACCTCAAGGCCCAGCGCTACAGCCGAATCCGCCTGAAGAAGGGCGTTCCTCCCGGTCAGCGTCCCGGCAAACAAGACGACGAGCTCGCGCCCGAAGAGCGCATCATCCGCACTTACGCCACGAGCGTGGTCGTCATGCGACGCTTCCTCCAGGCCGTGCAGCAGGGCATCGACCAACTGCCCAACCGGGTCCGGCGCATCGCGCAGCAGTTCGCCGACCTCGGCGCCGTGCAGTCGCCGGCCTTCCTCGGCACCACCGCGCTCTACAATGCCCGTCACGAGCACGCTGGCCGAGCGGTCAATACCGCCATGATCGCGCTCGGCATGGCGCGCCAGATCAACGAGGACAAGCGTCTGCTCGCGCGCATCGCTCTCGCATGCCTGCTCTACGACGTCGGCGTGCCGCGCGTCTTCGGCACCGGCCCCCTCGGCGACGACCAGGTGGGGCTCAACATGCCCAACCTCATCGACGATCAGTATCCGGAGCTGCCGGCTGCGACGGCGGTGGTGACCACCAAACTCGGTGGGATGAGCGCGGTGTCGAAGACGACCACGGTGCTCATCTTCGAGGCGATCCACGTGGCCCGACACGACGTCATCGACAAGCCGTACGGCGGTGTCCGGGCGCCCACCATGGAGGCGCGCATCATCGCGGTCGCGCGCCGGTTCAACGAGTTCATCGCCGACCCCAACGAAGAGCACACGGCAGACGATGCCGTGCGAAAGCTCTGGCACGACGCCCAGGACGACGCGCAGAAGACGGCCGTGCGGCTGTTGATGGGCGCGCTGGGCCTCTTCCCCACCGGAACGCTCATCGAGCTCGACACCGGGATCATCGCCCAAGTCGAACGCGTCTCGGAGGAGCCCCGGCACTTCTCGCTCCCCTTGGTCCGTCCCCTGATGGACGCCTCGGGCGGGACCCAGGGTGGTCAGCCCATCGACCTCGCGGCGGTGGCAGGGCAACAGGGCGCCCCGCGCATCACGCGCATCGTCGGCATGGATGACCTCGCAGTCGGCCACGTCCGCCACGAAGAGGCTCCGGCGTCCGCCCCTGCCGGCCCGCAGAACGCGTTCGACGCGGGTGCGGCCGCAGCCTACGGCTTCGAAGGGGCTCCCGCCCAGGCGCACCACGACTACGGCAGCCAGCCCGCGGACCCGAGCCACTACCCCGCCCATGACTTCAGCAGCCAGCCGGCGGACGCGAGCCACTACCCGGGTGACGACTACTCCAGCCAGCCCGCGGACCCGAGTCACTACCCCGGCGACGACGACTCCAGCCAGCCCGCCTCCGACGACTACGGCAGCGGGTACGACGCCTACGGCTCTGAGGTCAGCGACGTCGCACCCGCCAGTCAGGGCAGCTACGGCAGCCACCCGGGGGCCGACCATCAGAGTGGCGACCATTACGGTGCCCCCCCCGAATACGCATCTTCGGCCCCGCCGAGCCAAGGCAGCTACGCCCCCTACGGCACACCGAGCCACGGCACGGGCCAGTCTGCCTACCCCACACCGGGCATGGGCTACGACCAGGGCAGCGGTTACCCGGCCGCCGGTAGTCGCCCCGGCGCCATCGCCCTCGACGATTCCGACAGCTACGACGGCGACACCGCTCATGCTCTGACTGCACGAGCGCCGGTGCCGGCGGCGGCCCGCGGAGGCTACGCCGACCCGCGGCCCCTCGAGCAGTCCCCGGACTCCATCGACTGGGACAACGAAGAGACCAACATCGACGACGACGACGATGACGTCCCGTCGATGGTCCTTCAGGCCATCGTCGATGGCCGCGACGACGATGAGGCCGAAGAAGAGGAGCAGGGCACCAGCGTCTTCGCCGGTGAGCTGCAGAACATGTTCTTCAAGAAGGGAGGCAACGCTCCCCCTTCCCCCGGCGCCGCTGGCCCCCGCGATCGGAGCGCAGCCGTGGCCCGGCCCCCAGGACCTGCTCGCGTAGGCGGCGCCATCGCGATGGGCCCCCCGCCCGGGCACGTAGCCCAGCGATCGCCGATCGCCCCCCCCGTCAGCAAACAACCCCTCTTCAGGCGTGGCGCGTCGTCGCCTCCGCCTGCCGCGGCGCAGGTGCCCCCAGCCGCTCCTGCGCCCGCCCGGCGACAGGTCAACACGTCCGACTGGCTCCGTGAGAAGCTCACGACCTCGCGCCCCACGGCACAGGGCAACCTCGAGAAGACGCCCCTCGTACACCTCTTGGTCTACGTGCTCGACCGTGCCCTCACCGGAACCTTGATGCTGGTGGGGGACGGCGCCGCGACGAACTTCGTCTATCTCGATCGAGGCGTGCCCGCGAAAGCGCGCACGCATCACCCCGTCGCGCCCCTCGATCGCGTGCTGACCGAGATGAATCAGCTCGCACCGCAGACCCTCGCGCGAACCCAGCAGGAGGCCAAGGCGGCGGGAAGCCTGCACGGCCGGTACCTGGTCCAGCAAGGGCACCTCGACGCAAAGACGATTCAAGCCGCGCTCGGGATGCAGGTCGCCCGCAAGGTCGAGTCGATGCTCAGCATGCCGCCGACCACGCGGTACGCATTCTACGGCTTCGACAACTTCCTCGAAGACTACGGCGGCCCCGAGCTCTATCCGATCGAGCCGCTGTCGATCGTCATGGGTGGGGTTCGCCAGCTGAGCCGCGGCAACGTGCTGCTGCAGACGCTGCACCGCCTCGGCAACTCGCCGCTGCGGCTGCGACGTGAGGCCGACATCAAGCGGCTCAACCTGGTCGAAGAGGAGCGACGCGTCGTCGAGCTGATGCGGGTTCGGGCCATGACCCTTCGCGACCTCGTCGACCGCGACGTAGCCCCCGTCGCCGTCGTGCAACACACCGTCTACGCGATGGTCATCGCGCGCTTCCTCAACATGGGCGGCAACCAGAAGCCGCCCGTCGGAAGCGAGACGCCACCCGTCGACGAGCCCTGGCGCACCTACGTCGGGTCGTCGAAGCGCACCACGATGAACTCGTCCCGACGAGCCGACGCCATGCGGCCACAGCCGCGACGCTCGTTCGGGGCGATGCCGGCTGCCGGGGCGGCCGGCATCGTGTCGGTCGAGCATCAGGACGGTGCACTTCCCCGTCGTGGAACCGCATCGACCGGCCCCATGGCGGTGCCGCCGCGACGCGGCCGCAGCCCTGTTTCGAGCGATCCCGGGCGCCAGCCCGCCCCGATCCGAAGCTCGGCCCCGGGACGCGCCGAGCCCCTCCCGCAACGCGGGTCGGCGACAGGCCAGGGAGCCCTGCCCCGCCGCGGCACCTCATCGGCAGGTGCCCTGCCCCGTCACGGCTCGACGACGTCTCGCGGAACCCAGGCACAACAGAGCCCTTCCATGGCGCCGGCGCCCACGTCGAGCCGGCCCGGGCGTCCGAAGCCAGCGCGCAGCTCAGGACCCGGCGTCCCTCCCGCGCGCGGTTCTCGCCCCAGCGCCGCCGCACCGCCCCCGTCCGCTCCACAGGCGCGCCCGTCTGCGCCCCAGGCACGCCCGTCCTCACCGGGCCCATCATCCGGGCGCCCCTCCGCTCCTGCACGACGCGCGCGCGGCGCCTCCCCGCCCACCCGGCGCGTCGAAGCGCCTGAAGCCCAAGAGCTGGCCGCCAGCGCGGGCAAGGCCAAGAAGGGTGGTCTCGACCGCGACCAGGTTCTTCGTCTCGCGAAGAACATCGACGACAAGAACTTCTACGAGATCTTGGGCGTCGACGACGCGGCCTCTCCCGCGGCCATCCAGACGGCCTATTTCGGGCTCGCCAAGCAATGGCACCCCGACCGCCTCCCACCCAACCTTCAAGACCTCAAAACCGAGGTGGCCAAGGTCTTCGGGCGCATCAACGACGCCTTCCAGACCCTCAGCAACGCCGACAAGCGGCGCGAGTACCAGGAGGTGGTGCAGCAGGGCGGCGGCACCGCCCGCGACCGTGAGATCGTCGAACGCGCCGTCGACTCGGCGCTTCTCTTCCAGAAGGGCGAAGTTCTCTTCAAGAAGGGCAGCTACCACCAGGCGGAGGACCTCGTGCGTCAGGCAGCCGAGGCCGACCCCGATCAGCCCGAGTACCGAGCGCTGCTCGCATGGATTCAAGCGCACCGCCTCGGCCCCCCCGAAGCCCTTGCCGATGGTGAGACCACGCAGCGCTACGACCGACAGATCGAGATCCTCGACGAGGTCCTCGAGAAAGAGCCAGAGTACGAGCGCGCACGCTTCTACCGCGGCACCCTCCTCAAGCGCTCGGGCCACGTCGAGCAGGCCTACAAGGACTTCCGGATGGTGATGCAGCTCAACCCGCGCAACATCGACGCGGCGCGTGAGGTTCGGCTCTACAAGATGCGCCAGAAGCAGGGCGGGAGCGGTCAGAAGAGCTCCGGCATCCTCGGGCGCTTCTTCAAGAAGAAGTAGGTCCGCCGGGTTTTTCGACCGCGAGCGGCCTGCGAGGGACTAGACTGCGGCCATGCGTCGCTCGGCCGCCCTCATCAGCCTCGCCCTCTTCGTCGCTGTGCCCTCGCTCGCAGCCCCCTCGGTCTCTTGGGGCCAAGACGGAGACGACAAGAAAGAGGTTCGACGCGATCCCAAGGGCCAGAAGGGGATCAGCCCCTACATGGAGAAGCTCTGGGAAGGTCGAAAGGCCTCGAGCGAAGGCAAGCATGACGCGGCCGTCGCCGCCTTCGACGGCGCCATGAAAGAAGACGGGGACAAGCTCGTTCCTTACCTCCTCAAGGCCCAGGCGCAGCTCGCCAAAGGCGACCTCGACGCAGCCATCGAAACGGCCGCCGCCGGTCGGCAGAAACAAGGCACCGCCGTCGAGCGAAGCAAGCTCCTGTTCCTCTCGGCCGACCTCGAGGAGCGCAAGAAGGACTCACCGCCCGGCAAGGACAACGAGCCGAGCATGCTCGAGAAGCTGAGCCAGGCGTGGGAAGAGGTGAAGGGCGCGTGGAACGCCTACGTGGCGCTGCTCGACGCACAGCCCGTCGACCCCGGCTACAAGGCCACGGCCGATGAGCGGAAGACCAAGGTCGACGACCGGGTGAAGCGCGACAAGGACTTCGCCGAAGTGAAGAAGCGCGCGCCCAACCAGAAGTAGAGCCCAGCGGTCTCGGGAACCGCGACCCTTCACTGACGGGGATCGGCAGCCACCGGACCGTCGTCGGTCCAGCGGTAGAAGCCTCGCCCCGCCTTCTTGCCGGTCCAGCCGGCTCGGACCATCTGGCGCAGCAGTGCCGGCGGACGGAACTGCTCGCCCACCTCGCGATGCAGATGCTCGAGGATGTGGAGGCGAACGTCGAGGCCGACGAGATCGCTCAGCTTGAGCGGTCCCATGGGATGCCGGTAGCCGAGCTCCATGGCGCGATCGATGTCCTCGACACCGGCCACACCCGACTCGAGCATGCGGATGGCTTCGGCCCCGATGGCGACCCCCAGCCGACTGGTCGCGAACCCAGGCGAGTCCTGCACGGTGATGGCTGTCTTGCCCATGCGCACAGCGAGGGTGCGACCACGAGCGAGGGTCCCTTCGCTGGTGTGCAGACCCACGACGAGCTCGAGGAGAGGCATGGCCGGGGGCGGGTTGAAGAAGTGAGTCCCGATGGTGCGGGCGCCATGCCCGAGGGCTTGGCCGAGCTCGGTGATCGAGAGGCTCGAGGTGTTGGAGCCGAGAAGCGCGTCGTCCTTGGCACGCTCAGCGGCGGCCCCCATCACGTCGACCTTGAGCGACATCTTCTCGGGCACCGCCTCGATCACCACATCGACGCCGTCTGCCGCTGCGGACAGGTCGTCGAAGGTGGTGATCCGCTTCAGCGTGGCTTCGCGCACGTCGGCGGTCATCTTTCCCCGGTCGACGCGACGCTGCATGGAGGAGGCGATGGCCTCCACGGCCTTGGCGCTCACCTCCGCGCTGACGTCGAAAAGGCGCGCTTCGTAGTCCGAAGCCGCCGCAACCTGAGCGATGCCGCGACCCATGGTGCCGGCACCGATGACAAGAACGCGTTCCATGTCGTCTCCCTCAGTGGTCGGCGGCGGGTGGAGCCGGACGGCCGGGCCCCGGACCTGGACGCTGGCCGGGCCGCTGGCCGGGCCGCACGGCGGGACGCTGACCGGCCCCCGGCCCCTGACCGCGCTGGCGCGCCTGGAAGTCTTGGATCTGCTGCTGGATCCGCTGCGCCTGGGTGGGGTCGGGAGCCTTCGCCGGCGCGTCGGCGGGTTCCTCCGCGGCATTGCCAGGGGCGGCCCAGGTCGTCATGGCCGGCGCCGCTTCGTCGGTCGTCGGCGCCTCGTCGCCCGTCGCCATGTAGAGGCCCCCGACCACCAGCAGGGTGACCCCAACCGCGGGCATCCACATGGGCGTGCGCGGCTCTTCGTCCGTGATTTCGCTCGCCGGTTCGGGATCGAAGCCGTGGTGGTCGTGCGCCCCCTCGTGGGCCTCGACGGTGTCGCCGTCGCCATGGTCGTCGGTGTGGCTGCTCATCGCCGGCCAGGGTTGCCTCATCCGGGTGATGAAGTCCACGAAAACCCTGGCGGTATCGCATACATCGACCTACGATCCGAAACCCTGGAACTCGAAGAAATGGCTGAAGACGAAGTTCGGATCGAGGTGGCGGGCGAGACCAACGTGGGTCGCAAGCGCAATCACAACGAAGACAACTTCGCCCTCATGCCCCAGTTCGGCCTCTACATGGTGGCCGACGGCATGGGTGGCCACGCCTCAGGCGAGGTCGCGTCGAAGATGAGCATCGACGCGATGGAGAAATTCCTCGAGGAGACATCCGACGATCCCGAACGGACCTGGCCCTACAAGATGGACCGGACGAAGGGCTACGAAGAGAACCGCATCATCACCGGCGTGAAGCTGGCGAACCTGCGGATCTACGAGGCAGCCCAGCGCGACGGAAAGAAGCGCGGCATGGGCACGACCTTCGTCGGTCTCTACGCCTCCGACGACGGCGTCTACGTCGCCCACGTCGGCGATTCGCGCTGCTACCGGTACCGCAACGGCGAGCTCGAAGCCCTCACCGAGGACCACTCGCTTCTCAACGACTACATCAAGATGAAGCGCCTCACCCCAGAGGAGATCGAGGCGTTCCCTCACAAGAACGTCATCGTGCGCGCCCTCGGCATGAAGGACACGGTCAAGGTCGACACCGCGTTCGTGGTCCCCGAGGTTGGTGATACCTTCTTGCTGTGCTCCGACGGCTTGGCTGGTCCAGCTTCCGACGAGGAGATCCTCGACGTGCTGCGCACACACGACGGCGGCGACATCAAGGAGACGACGTCGGCCCTCATCGAGAAGGCCAACTCGAACGGCGGGCCCGACAACATCACCGCGGTCTTGGTGCGCTGGTCGGCGGCCAGCTGAGCGTGTAGCTACACGCTCAGCCGCCGAGCGGCTGCATACTCTTTGGGCCGAGCAACACCCAGAGGACGACCACCACCAGGAGCATGAGGGCGGCCGTCACGAGGAAGGTCGCCCGCGGGGCGTAGGCCGTGCTCCAACCGTCGGCGTAGAAGCGCCCTTTGCTCTGGTCGCGGATCCGCTTCTGGATCCGCTCGGTCATCTTGCGCTCCTCGGGCGCGGGCACGGCCAGCGCCGACCGCAGCAGGTCGCGCACGTCGACGTCGTCGAGGTCGAAGTCGTCGACCTCGGACATGGGCGCCCCCTCGTCCTCGGAAGGCGGGGTCGTCTCGTCTTGGGGAGGCTCTTCGCTCATGCCTTCTTCCCTTTCTTCTTGCCGGTGGCCCGGCTGCCGCCGATGCGCTCACCGAGGATGCGCTCCACGTGCTCGCGGAGCTGAACGCGCCCCCGGTGGATGCGGCTCTTGACCGTGCCCCGCGGGAGGCCGGTCACGTCGGCGATCTCCTCGTAGGAGAGGTCTTCTACGTCACGCAGGATGACGAGGCGGCGGAACTCGTCATCGAGACTCTCGAGCGCGGCTTTGACCACCTTCTCGAGCTGCACCCCCACGAGCATGTCGTCGGGACGTGCGATGCTGCCCACGCTCACGCCCTCCGCGGAGCCGAGCTCGCTGTGGTCGACGATGCTGTCGAGGTCCTGGTGGGCGGATCGGCTTCGGCGCACGTTGCGCTTCATCCGGTTCTTGCTGAGGTTGACGGCCACCCGAAAGATCCACGTCGAGAGCTTGGCGTCGCCCCGGAAGCCATCGACGTGCCGGAACACCTGCACGAACGTCTCCTGCACGACCTCTTCGGCCTCGGCCCGCCGCCCCAACATGCGGAAGACGAGAGCGAAGACCCGCTGCTGATACAGCTGCATCAGCTCCGTGAAGGCCGTTTCGTCGCGCGCTTTCAACCGCTCGACGAATGCAGCTTCCTCTTCGCGGCTTTCGTCCGCTCCCACTGCTTCAGCCTAGTTTGACCATCCCCTCGGGAACAGCCCGCAACGCCCCGAAACCCTCCGTCGCGTGTCGATGTGCGTCACGCTGAGAAGACTCTCGGGGCCCCACTTGGTTCCGGCGCGTGGATTCGAACCACGATTAGAGGATTCAAAGTCCTCCGTCCTGCCATTGAACGACGCCGGAATGATTGTGGTTTTCTACCAGATCAAGCTCCTGAGCGGGCACGAACGTGACACACGCCTCAGCGAGCGAGGGCGAACTTAGCACGTGGGACGCAGGGGGAAAGTCCGGTGCGATGCGAGGAGGTGGCCGAGTCGATGCGGACCATGTAGGACTTGCACACACCGAAAACGCCAGCTCGGTTGTCGTTTTTTGAGCCGAGCAGAATCAGCGGCGGCTCTCTCCTCACGTAACCCACGAGTCCTCCGTGTCCGATCCTCCCGCATCCAACCGCCGACCGCCTGGCGCCTACCTCGGCGCCAAGACGGATGAGATGTGGGTCAACCGTAGCTGGATCGAGCTCTCGGAGAAGCTGGAGGCACAGCCCGCCAAGAGCGGACGCCGCGGCTGGGTGTGGTTCGGGGCAGCCGCAGCAGCGGCAGCCCTCGCTGCGCTCATCTGGGTTCAGATGCCGGGCACGCCCTCTCACTCTCCCCTGGCCAATGCCACGTTGGAGAGCACGACGTCGCCCATGAAGGTCGCCCTGGCCGACGGCTCCAATGTCGAGCTCGCGCCCGATTCTCGTCTCGTGGTGCGAGACGACCAAGCGAACCGCATCGCGCTCGACCTCGACCGCGGGCGAGGCCACTTCGAGGTCACGCCCAACAAGAAGCGCGACTTCGAGGTTCGTGCCCACGGCATCATCGTGCGCGTCGTGGGCACCGCCTTCGACGTATCGGCGCTGCAGACGAGCGACGGTCGGCGCGTGAGTGTCGTGGTCGACCACGGCATCGTCGAGGTGCGGCGCGCCGACGACCCAAGCGTCGTACACCGCCTCACGGCGGGCGAGCAGTGGTCCGCCCTGATCGACGGAGGCCGCGAACCGACGCCCGTCACGACGGCCGAGACGGCGCCGTCAGCGACGCCGAGCGCCACCGCAGCTGCCCCGAGCGCCCCCAAGGTCACGGCAAAGGCCCTCTTCCAGCGGGCCATGGGCCTACGCCGCGCCGGCAAGTACCGCGAAGCGGCGGCGGCCTACGAGCAGCTGTTGCAGCGTTTCCCCGACGATCCGCGCGCCGGTGTGGCCGCGCTGGAGCTCGGACGCCTCCGCGCCGACAGCCTGGGCGACGACGAGGGCGCCATGAAGGCTTTCGAGAAGGCCGCTGCCTCCAAGAGTGGTGGCCTGCGAGAAGACGCGCTCGCCCGGCAGGTTCGCTCATTGGACCGAAAGGGCGATCGGGCTGGATGCAAGCGCGCACGAGCGGAATACTTGTCGGCGTTCCCGAACGGCGTGCACGCCGGGGTGGTCCGCGCCAGTTGCCAGGGTGAGTCAGCCGCCGACAAGAAACCGGCCCCTTGATCGAGGCCTCCAGAGCTCCGTCGCCGCACTCGTGGTGCTGCTCGCTGGGCCTGCGGCGGCAGACCCGTGCGCCGAGGGCGCGCCCCACCTCTCCCTCGACATCGCTGCTGCCCCCGAGCTTCGCAACACCATTCGCGTCGACATCGAGGTCGGCATGCGTCGCCGCGGCCTGGCCGTCTGCCCTGACGATGCCGCGCCCGCGAGTCGGGTGGGGCGCCTTCAGGTCGACGCGGCGCGGTTGCCACAGGTTCGCATCACCATGATCGACGACATCACCGACAAGGAGGTGTCGCGTCGGCTCGACCTGTCCGACCTCCCGGCTGACGGCCACTCGCTCGCCATCGCCATCGCCGCCGAGGAGCTCGCTCGCGCGAGCTGGGCCGAGTTGGCGCTGCGACCACGCACGCCCGAGGCGCCAGAGCCCAAGAAGAAGGCCCCGGCCGTCGTGCGCGCCGCCGTCGAGCGTGACCTCCCAGACCGTCCGTTGGAGCCCTCGCCACCCGACGACAATGCCGTGCGTCTCGTTGGTGCCATCGACCACTACACCGCCCCCCTCACCCTCATCGGCCCCGACATGGCCTACCGCCGACGCTTGGTCGACTGGTTCTGGCTCGAGGTCGGCGCCTCGTTCCGCACGGGGCTTCGCGCCAAGAGCACCCGCGGCGACGTCGACACGCTCGCCGCCGGCGGCTCCTTCGCCTTCGCCGCGCGGGCCGTCGAGATGGACGCCTTCGCGCTCGACGTCGATGCGGGCGCCCGTGCCATGTGGGTGCGCTTCGACGGCGACGCCGTGGTGGGCGCCACGCAAGACCGCTACAACACCTGGGCCGTCGTGGCGCGCGGCGGCGTGAGTCTGTCCGTGTTGCCTACCGACCATCTCGAGCTCACGGCGCGCTTCGGTGCCGGAGCTCCCATTCGGGCCGTCTTCGCCACCGACGGTGGAGAAGACGTGACCGGCGTGGCGGGGGTCGAGCTGTCGAGCCATCTCGGTCTGGGGGTCACCTTCTGATGCGAACCTGCCTCGTCATGGCCAGCCTCCTCGCTACCGCGGGCTGCGTGGAGCGGGTCGACGTACTCGGTCCAGGGCCGTTCGAAGTCGGAACCGGAGGCATGGGTGGAGGCACCTCCGGGGCCGGCGGCCAAGGGGGTGAGCCCACCCCGCAGCCCCCGGTGTTCGACCAGGTGAGTGCAGCCTTCGAGCACACCTGCGCCATCGCGGACGGACAGCTCTTCTGCTGGGGCCGCAACGACCTGGGCATGCTGGGTCTCGGTGACCTCGACCGGCGCCTCGTGCCCACTCGGGTTGGCACGGGCGCAGATTGGAAGGAGGTCGCGACGGGCTCCGAGTTCACCTGCGCCCTCCGCACCAGCGGCGGCGTATCGTGCACGGGGGGCAACACCTCGGGCGAGCTCGGGCTTGGTGACTTCACCGACCGAACGGAGTTCACGCTGCTGAACACGACGGCGCCCGTTTCGAGGATCGGGGGCACGCGGTACCACATGATGGCCATCTACTTCGATGGCACGCTCTGGAACTGGGGCCGGAACGCGGAGGGGCAGCTCGGCCAGGCCGACCCGTTCCCGGCCGAGGGCGTCGATCGCAACGAGCCGGTTCAGGTCGAGGACGACAACGACTGGACCTTCGCCGAAGGGGCCGACGGACACAGCTGTGGGATCCGCGGGGGCGCCCTGTGGTGTTGGGGGCGCAACAACATCGGACAACTCGGGATTGGGCCCGACGCCCCAGGCCAGATCCGAATCCCCCAGCTCGTCGAGGGACCCCAAAACTGGGTACAGGTTCGCGGAGGTCATTCCCATTCGTGTGGTCGCCGCAACGACGGCACCCTCTGGTGCTGGGGCGACAACATGCACCTTCAGCTCGGCCTCGGCGCGGGCGTCACGGCAGATACGCCCCAGAAGGTGGGCAGCGATGCGGATTGGAAGGACATGTCGCTCGCAACCTTCCACACCTGTGGCGTCAAGACCGACGGCAGCCTCTGGTGCTGGGGCCGAAACCTCGAGGGGCAGCTCGGAACAGGCGATGATGTCGCGCGCGAGTTCCCCACCCGGGTCGGGACCGACGCCGACTGGGACGCGGTGAGCAACGGGCGCTTCCACACCTGTGCCCGCAAGGTAGACGGCTCCGTGTGGTGTACGGGTCAGAACAAAGAGGGCCAGCTCGGCGTGGGCGACCTCGAAACCCGCTTCGAGATGACCGCGGTGGTGCTGCCCACCCCGTGAGGGTCAACGCCCGAGGCGCTTGTCGAGGCGCTTCTCAGCCGCCGCAATGCGCCGCTTCACCGTGGCCAGGCTGAGGCCCATCTGCTCGGCCACCTCGGCGAGAGGAAGGCCCTCCACCCGCTGCAGAAGCAAGGCAACCCGCTCCTCGGGGGGGAGGCCTTCGACGGCCTCGTAGATCTCGGTCAGCTCTCGCACGACGTCGGGAGGCGCACCGGTCGCCACCGCCACGTCGGGGTCGAAGAGCGGGACATCGCGAAACCCGAGCCGCCGTCGCAGGCGCCGCCGGCGCAACACCTTGTAGGAGCGCCGTACCGCGATGGAACGAAGCCAAGGCGCAAACGCTCCGGTCTCGTCGAGCTGACCCAGCCTTTGGAACGCGGTGAGAAAGGTGTCCTGCACCACGTCGTCCGCGTCGGCCTCCGAGGGCAGAATGCGAAAGACGAGGCGTTTGAGGGCCGGGGCGTGGCGGCGGAACAGAGCCTCCTGAGCCCAACCCTCACCCGCACGCGCAGCCACCGCGAGGGCAGCGTCCGACGGCCCTTGGCCCGATCGGGTCTCTGCGCCCGGCGTATCGTCCTGCGCCGTCTGTTCTTTAGCCTTCGACCCCACGCGCGTCGCAGAAGGCTACGCCAGCCGCGTTTCGGGGGCGAGTTCGTGCCCTCAGTGCCTCACCGAGGGCCCGTCGACACGAGCCCCTTCTGGGCGCGCGCGGCGCCGGTGCCAATCGTGGCGAAGGGTACGTAGACGAGCGCGCCGACGACCAACCCGGTGAGAAAAGCCGAGGTGAAAGCGTGGGTTCGAGAGCGCGGGCGCGCCCGCGGCACGATGCGACGGATCCCAGACTGCTCCGGAATGGTGACGCGGTCTTCTTCGCGCGAGCGCCGTGGCCCCCACCAGGAGCGCCGATCGCCGAGCTCGGGAAAGTCCGCGACCGGCTGCCAACAAGGGTGGCCGTCGCGCCACACCTTGGTGTCGTCCTTCACGCGCCCCTTGGCGATGGCGTCACGCAACGCAGCGGTGGTCAGCACTTCCATCGCAGAGCCGTGGTCGACGCACCAATCGACCTCGTCCTCGGTTTCTTCCTCGAGCTCGAGCTCGACCTCCACATAACCTGCAGGGCAGGTATCGCGATCACCCATTCGGGCGACGGGATCGTCGTCGAAGTCGATCTCGGACTCGGCTCGCAAGGCGTGGCCCATGACGAGCCCAGAGGTTCCATGTGGCGCGTGGCCGGGCCAACAAACGGAACCCCTCGAAGCATCGCTTCGATAAGCACTTCGAGCCCGTATAAGGCCTCGAATCAGGCGCCGGTGATGACGTCGACGCCCATGAACGGGCGCAATGCTTCGGGCACTTCGACCGAGCCGTCGGCCCGCTGACCCTGCTCGAGAATGGCGACCAAAGTCCGTCCTACGGCCAGGCCCGAGCCGTTGAGGGTGTGCACCAGCTGGGGCTTCTTACCCTTCTCCGTGCGGTAGCGGATCTTCGCGCGCCGCGCCTGAAAGTCACCGCAGTTGGAGCACGACGAGATCTCGCGAAACTTCTCCTGTGAGGGGAGCCAAACCTCGAGGTCGTAGGTCTTGACGGCACCGAACCCGAGGTCGGCGGTGCATAGGGCGACCCGTCGGTAGTGCAGCCCGAGTCGCTCGAGCACCGTCTCCGCGTGTCGGGTGAGGTTCTCGAGCTCGTCCATCGAGTCCTCGGGACGGCAGACGCGAACGAGCTCGACCTTGTTGAACTGATGCTGACGAATCATGCCGCGCACGTCGCGACCGTGGCTCCCGGCCTCGCTTCGGAAGCATGGCGTGAAGGCGCAGTAAGCTCGGGTGAGGTCGGCGCCGTCCAGGATCTCGTCCTGGTGGAGGTTCGTCAGCGTCACCTCCGCCGTCGGGCTCAGATAGAGGTCATAACTGCGCTCGGGGTCGCTCTTCCGCGTCTTGAACAGGTCTTCTTCGAACTTCGGCAGCTGCCCGGTGCCGTAGAGCGTGGTGTCCTTGACCAAGTACGGGGGCGCCACCTCGGTGTAGCCGTGCTCCTTGGTGTGCAGGTCCAGCATGAAGTTGATGAGGGCGCGCTCGAGCCGTGCCCCCATGCCCACCTCCACGACGAAGCGCGGGCCCGACAGTTTGGCAGCCCGCTCGAAGTCGAGGATCCCGAGCTCGGGGCCGATGTCGAAGTGGGCCTTGGGCTCGAAATCATAGGACTTTGGCTCACCCCACACGTGCACGACCGCGTTGTCGTCCTCGCTCACACCGTCGGGAACCGACGGGTCGGGCAGGTTGGGGATGGTGGCGAGGATGGAGTCGAGCTTGGTCTGCACCTCAGTCTGCTCGCGCTCGATGTCCTTCACCTCCTGGCTCAGGGTCTTGAGCGAGGCGCGTCGCTGCGCGAAGGCCTCCGAGCTCTTGTCGAGCCCAGCCATCTCCTTGCTGGCGGTGTTTCGCGCCGCCTGCTTCTCCTGAGCGGCGGCGATGAGTCGTCGTCGCTCGCCGGCGAGATCGGAGACCGGGTCCAGGAGCTTGGCCGCCTCGTCGGAGCGACGGGCCAGCCGCGCGCGAACCTCGTCCAAGTTGTCCACCACGTAGCGCACGTCGTGCATGGGCTGGACATAATCCCGGCGACGACCGGGGTCCAACCCGTGCTCACGGGGTCGGTGTTGTCCCTACAAACGTGCTACCTTCTCCTGACGCTTCATCATGGACGTGACCTGCGAGCGGTGCGGCACCCGCTACGAGTTCGACGAGGCCTTGGTCTCAGCGCGCGGTACGACGGTGAAGTGCACCAACTGCGGGCACCAGTTCAAGGTGTACCGCAGCGATGGAACCAACGATCTCGACGGTTGGACGGTGCGCACGTCCGATGGCCGAGAGCTGAGTTTCCGGGCCATGCGCGAGCTCCAGGCCGCCATCGCGGGCGGTCACGTGTCGCAGGACGACATCCTCGTTCCCCGCCGCGGCGGTAGCGAGCGCCAGCTCAGCCACATCGAGGAGCTCTCGTCCTTCTTCGCCGGCCAAATGGAGGCCCCGACCACGCGAACACGTCGGGCCACGATGGAGTCGATTCCGGAGATCCGCACCGCGGACAACATCCCGCCGCAGGTGGCCGCGGGCATGTCCTATCCGCCACGCAAGGGTACGCTGCTCGGGGGCACGGCAGCCCCGGCCGCAGCCAAGGCCCGGGCCGAAGCGAACGGCTCCGCCCCCCCCGGCCTTCCCCCCGACCGCGTCACCATCCCCAAGGCGGCCCACGTCCCCCGCGACGTCGACGCGCTCCTCGAAACCGCTGTGAAGGAGGGGGACGAGGATTCGCCGCCGACCACCCGGCGCAAGAGCACGCTACGACCCGCAGCGCAGGTGGACGACGATGAGCTCACCCCGATCTCACCGGCGCGCCCGCCCGTACAAGCGCCACCGTCCGAACCCGACCTCGCCACGACGGCGATCTACGGCTCCGACTCCCATCCCGGTGAGATGCGCGCGCCCGACGACGGTGCGAGCCGGGTCGTCCCTCGTCCGGCCGCGAGCGGCTACGGCACGGCGGAGGCGGTTCAGGCCCTCGAGGCGGCGGTTCAAGACGTGCTCGAAGACGACATCGAGCAGAGCGCAGAATCCTCTCAGTCCGGCGCCCGCCCCGTCCCGCCCTCGGCACCTCGGCCACGGATCCGCGATGCGGCACCCGTCGAGATGCCGGCGCTCGAAGACGACGACACCATCGGCGACCTCGACGCCGAGCACCAGGCTCTCGCAGAGGCCAAGGCGCCACCTTCGGATTCCAAGAGCGACCGCATCAGCGTCGTGCCCTCGTCGGGAGGGCGACACTCCCTCGAGCCGCTCACGCCAACCCCGAGCGTGGCGCGCCCATCGGTCCTGCGGCGCAACTCCGAGGTCTACAGCGACCCCCGGTTCAGCGGATACGGCGGAGGGAAGCGCAGCGGCGTGGCCCGATGGGCCATCGGCGTGGTGGCGGTGGGCATATTCGCCGTGGGCGCGGCCACCCTGCTGAGACGAACGACGGCCGTTGGCAACGACGCGAGCACGAGTGCCGCTCCGGCCCCGGATCAAAAGATCGAGACTTACCTCCAGGAGGGGCGCGCGCACCTCGACGCGGGCGATGTGGCGAGCGCACGTGAGGCCTTCGTCAAGGCGAGCGTGGTGGCAGAGAAAGACCCTCGGGTCCTTCGCGCCCTGGCGCAGGTCGCCGTCGTCGAGGCCGATCTCGACTGGCTGCACGCGAGACTGGTTCCCGAGGGTACGCCCCACCATGCGGCGGTCGAACAGTCCCTGAGGCGCAAGATCGACAAGGCTCGCGTGGCCGCCGACGCAGCAGTGGCCATCCAGGCCGACGACCCGGTCGCGGCAGCTGCCCTCGTCGACGCGCTTCGTCTCGCGGGCGAGGTCGACGAGGCGCGCAAACACGTGGCCAAGCTCGACCGCTCGTCTCCCGACGGCGCGCGCGCATTGGCCGCGCTCGACCTCACCGAAGAGAAGCCCAACTTCGCCACGGTGCTCGACTGGCTTCGCACCGCCTCGCGCGCGGAGCGAAAGCTCGGCCGCGCACACGCCATGCTCGTCTACGCCTTGGTCCGGGCGGGCAAGGTCGAAGACGCCAAGCACGAGCTCGAAGCCCTCAAGCGGCAGAACCCACATCACACCCTCACGGCGGTGCTCCAGCACTTCGTCGACGGCACCGAGCCGCCGGCCGAAGCCCCGGAGCCAGAACCCGAGCCGGAGAAGCCGCAGCCTCGAGCGAAGGCGGCGCCGGCCCCCCGTCCCCACGACGAGAGCGGTCACGCCGAGCCCTTTGCGTCGAACGAGCCCGACCTCGAGAACGTGCTCCCGCCAGCGCCTCAGCCCGAACCCTCCCCCGAGCCCGTGCCCGAGACGCCAGCCCCTCAGCCTGAGCCTGGGCCCGCCCCGGAACCGGCCCCAGCGCCGGACCCCGGCATCCCCCCGGACGTCGATGTCAGCGACCTTCCAGAGTTTCAGTAAGTGGTTCGGTATCGTGTTGCTTCTCACGCTCCTGGCGTGTGATGGCCGCGCGCCCTCGGAGCACGCTTCGAGCCCACCCACCACCGACGCCCCCGAAGACGAACCGCACCTCGCCGTGCTCGACTTCAGCATGGGGGTGCCAGAGACGTCGAGCGGCGGGTTGTTCGCGCCTGCACGGCCGAACACGCTGGCACATTTCGTTCTCGCCATGGACGAGCTGGCCGAGGACGAGAACGTGAAGGGGTACTTGGTCACCCTCGGGCTCGCGAGCGTGCCCCTCGCCCGAGCGGACGAGATCGGTCGGAAGCTCGGAGAAGTGA
>JAUHZF010000432.1 GCA_030426145.1 Polyangia bacterium | reverse complement strand
CAACGAGCAGATCCGCATCGTCGCCACCGCCCACGGGCTGGGGGCTGAAGCCCTGGTGTTGGAGTGCATGGCGCTGCAGCCCGAGCTGCATTGGTTGAGCGAGCACAAGATGGTGCGCGCCACCCACGCCATCATCACCAACGCCCGCCCGGACCACCTCGACGTGATGGGGCCCACCGACGCCGACGTGGCCCGCTGCTTGGCCGGCATGATTCCCGTGAAGGGCGTCTTGGTCACCGCCGAGCAGAAACACCGCGACATCCTCGCGGCCGCGGCCGCGGACCGCGGAACGCGGATCGTGGTCGTCGAGCCCGAGGCCATCGACGCCATCTCGGCGTCCGACATGAGCGGCTTCTCCCACGTGGAGCATCGCGAGAACGTCGCCGTCGCGCTCACCCTACTGAAGGAGCTGGGGGTTCGGCGGTCGGTGGCGCTGCGTGGCATGTGGGAGGCGACGCCCGACCCCGGCGCCCTCACGGCCCACGAGATGGACTTCTTCGGACGGCAGATCACCTTCGTCAACGCCTTCGCCGCCAACGATCCCGACTCCACAACCAAGATCTGGGACATCGCGATGCGGGATCACGGCGCACACGCCGACAAGGTCGTGGCCGTCTTCAACCTGCGCGCCGACCGTGCGAGCCGAACCCGGCAGCTCGCGCGCGACACGTCTTTCTGGCGCCATGCCGACGAGATCGTGCTCGTGGGCACGGGCGCATATCACTTCGCGCGCGAGGCGACGCGGGCGGGCGTCTCACCCAATCGCTTCGTCTACGCAGAAGACGAGACCGCGCTCGAGGTCTTCGAGCGCATCGTCGAGCTCTGTGGTCACCGCACCTTGGTGGTGGGGCTGGCCAACATCGGCGGGATCGGCATGGAGCTGACCCGTCTGTTCCGCAACCGACGCCGTCTGGCGTCCTGAGTTTCTCGATGGACCATCTCGCCCTCGCGGTGGGCCTCGGCCTCGTGATCGGCTTGCTCTGCTCGGAGCTGCTGGGACTGGCTTCGGCCGGCCTGGTGGTGCCGGGTTACCTCGCCCTTCACCTGACCAACCCCATTCCGCTCATCACGACCCTCGGCGTGGCCTTCGCCACCTTCGTGGCGGTCAAGCTCGTCTCCTCTTTCCTCATCGTGCACGGCCGACGACGCACGGCGCTGATGATCCTCTTCGGCTACCTGCTGGGGATGGTCGTCTCGAATCGAACCGGGGTCTTGCCCGAAGACTACGCCGCCATCGGCTTCATCGTGCCTGGCCTCATCGCCCTCTGGATGGACAAGCAGGGGATCCCGCAAACGCTCAGCGCGCTCTTCATCGTGAGTGTCGCCGTTCGCCTGTCCCTCGTCTTGCTGGGCGTCGAGCTCATCACCGCGTGACCACCATGAAGAAGCTCTATTGGCGTCCCGCCACCGTCTCGGTTCGGGTGCTTGCCCTCCTGTGTTTGGTAGCGTTCGCGGGTCTTCTCTCGGTGGAGCAGCTCCTGGTCCCCGAGCGGCGCCCCATGTATCGCGAGAAGCTTTCAGCCGCTCAGACGGCCAGTCGCGCGTTTCATTTCATCAAAGAAGAGCGCGAGCGCATGGGCCTTCCCATCGATCCGGAGATCGACCCCATGCAGAGCGGCATGATGGGCGAGCTCCTGTCGCCCACGACGACGAACACTGGCCACCTCGCGGCCAAGCAGACCACGGTGAACCCCAACTTCGCCGCGGTGGTGGTGGAGATGCTGCATCGCGCCAACGTGCATCGCGGGGATACCATCGCCGTGGGCATGAGCGGGTCGTTTCCCGCGCTCAACGTGGCGGTGCTCAGCGCCTGCGTCGCCATGGATCTGCGCTGCCTCGTCATCTCAAGCGCTGGCTCTTCGCAGTGGGGCGCCAACCATCCTCAGCTGTCTTGGCCGGCCATGGAGAAGATCGTGTCCGAGCGCGGGGTGCTCCCCATTCGAAGCCTGGCCGTCTCCCCGGGTGGTGTCGACGACCGCGCGGTGGGGCTCTCCAAGCGCGGCAAGGACATGCTCGACGAAGCGATCGCCGCCGCGGGCCTCACCAAGCTCACGCCCAAGAGCTACGACGACAGCCTCGACCAGCGCATGAGTCTCTACCGCGAGCACGCTGGCACGGAGGAGATCCGGGCCTACATCAACGTGGGGGGCGGCACGACCAGCGTCGGCACCCGTGTCGGCAAGCACATGTTCGCACCGGGCCTGAACCTGTCGCCCCCGCGGGGCCCGACCGTCGACTCGGTGATGTCGCGCTTTGCGGTGCGCGGAACACCCGTGATTCATCTCACGCGGGTGGAGACCCTGGCGGAGCGCTATGGTCTCCCTGTGGCACCCACAGAAATGGCTGCACCGGGAGAGGGACGGGTCTTCTCCCGCACCGTGCGCAGCAAGGTCCTCGCCGGCCTGTCGCTTCTCGCGCTCTTCGGCACGATGATCGGTCTGTTGCGGTTCGACTTGGGGCACCGATTGATCGGCAGCCGAGCCCTCGGCTCGGGTCGCCCGGAACCGATGGTCTGAGAATGGGTCGGGCGCGGTGGCTGATGTGGGCGCTGGGGCTGCTATGCGGCTGCCCCGCGCCCGACGCGCCCCCAACCGTCGAAGGCATCGTCATCCCTCCCGGTCCAGTCACGATGGGCTCGCCTGAAACCGAGCCGTGTCGAGACCCTGACGAGCAGGGCGCTCTGGTCAAGCACCTCGGGCACGGACTGCGCATCGACGCGCACGAAGTCACGCACGAGCACTTCAGAGCCACGATGGGCTACGACCCGTCGTTCTTCGCCCTCGACTGCGCCAACTGCCCCGTGGAGAGCGTCACGCTTCACGAGGCGATGGCCTACTGCGCAGCGCGCGCTCGAGCACATGGGCGACGCGCCTGCTACGCCTGCGAAGGAACCGGCGCGGAGACCCGGTGCCGACCCGCCGTCGACGCGCAGACCTCGTGCGACGATCGCCTGCCGACGCCGACCGAATGGCTTCGCGTCATCCACGCGACCGGGGCGGCGGTGGCGGTGGAGCAGTGCATGAGTCGCGAGCCGAAGCTCGACCCCGTCGCCTGGTACAAGGTCAATGGGGGCGGCCGACCGCACCCCGTGGGCACCCTCGTCGGCAACGGCGGGGTCTACGACCTTTGGGGCAACGTCTACGAGTGGACCACCCCCTTCGAGGTCCCCGACGCATGGGGGCGTGTGCAGGGTGGCTCCTGGTATCACAACGCCCACCACGCCCGTCGTGGTCACGCCCTGGAGGTCCCGACGACCCAGCGCTTGAGCTACGTGGGATTTCGCTGCGTGCGCGGCGAGGGTGCACCATGAGGCGTTGGTGGCTCTTGTTGTGCCTCGCGGGCTGCCGCGAGGCTCCGCCTGACCTCGAACGCGGGGTGACGGTGGCCGCCGTGCAAGGCCCGATGCGCGACCGAGAAGGCTGCGACGAGGTGTGTACCCTCGAAGGACTGGTGCGCGACGCGGCCAAGGCGGGGGCGCAGATCGTGGTGACGCCCGAATATGCGCTGAACACGAGCGCGGAGGTGCTGGGCCCGGTGGGCGAGGTACCCAGCAAAGACGCGGCACCCCTGCAGAAGCGATTCGGGCAGCTGTCGGATGAGCTGAACCTGCTGCTGTTCCTTCAGCTGATCACCATCGAGGGCGAGACGCTGAGAAACACCCTGGTCGCTTTCGACGACGGCCGTCTCGTCGGCGCGCATCACAAGTTCGAGCTCTACGGGGAAGAGAACGGCGCCATGGCTGCCGGCGAGGAGCCCACCGTGGTGAGCACGCGCTTCGGTCGCGTGGGGATGTTGATCTGCGCCGACCTCTACGGTCCACCCGCCTACCATGCTGCGACGGCGGAAGCGGACATGGTGGTGGTATCCGCGCAGTGGACGGTCGCGGGCGCCGCGCGGTGGCCGGCTGCCTTCGCCCACGACTGGAACGTGCCCGTCGTCGCCTCCAATGGTAGCGGTGGCAAGGCGGCTGGAGGCGGCATCTTCGACCGCCACGGCCGCTCCCGTGGGGGACGGCTCGCGTCCTCGCCCATCGATCTGTCTCGACTGGAGCTGCCATGAGTCACCCGCCCTTCGTTCGCGCCCCCATCGTCGACCGCCTCGAGCTCGACATCATCCCCGCCGGCGACCCCTGCCGTCTTCGCGTGGTCATCACCGAGAACGCCACGGGCAACGAAACCCTGGTCCCGGTGGTGGTCGTGAAGACGGGGGTGGAGGGTCCCGTGGTCGGGGTGACGGCAGCCATCCACGGCAATGAGCTCAACGGGATCTCGGTCATTCACAAGCTCCTCGGTCAGCTCAAGCGCACCCCACTGGTCGCGGGCACGCTGGTCATGGTGCCGCTGGTCAACGTACCGGGCTACTTGCAGCAGCAGCGCGAGTTCCCCGACGGCGCCGATCTGAACCGGATCATGCCCGGCAAGCCCGAAGGGAATACCTCGCAGCTCTACGCGCACCGCTTCCTGGACCGCGTGATCCGCCCCATGGAGTACCTGTTCGACCTGCACACGGCGAGCACGGGACGGATCAACACGCTCTACGTGCGCGCCGACCTGGACGACCCCGACATCGCGAACCTGGCCCAGCTCATGGCGCCACAGATCATCCTGCACAGCCCCAAAGCCGACGGCACCCTTCGCGGCGCCGCCCAGGACCTGGGCATCACCGCGATCACGGTGGAGGTGGGCGACCCTCAGCGCTTGCAAGCCGGCCTCGTGCGCTCCGCACGCCTGGGCCTGCAAGAGGCCCTCGAGCACCTCGGCATGCTCCCCAACGTGAGCGACCCAGATCCCGTCGATGTCGTGACGTGTCGCCGTTCCCGCTGGCTCCACTCCGACCGCGGAGGTGTGCTCGAGGTCACGGTCCAGCTCGCCGAGGTCGTCGAGCCCGGCCACCCCGTCGCCACGCTCTACAACATCTGGGGAGACCGCGTGCGAACCTACACCGCACCGGAACGCGGCATCGTCATCGGCCGCAGCACCAACCCCAACGCCGCGGCCGGCGCCCGTATCGTCCATCTAGGTGCCTTGGACTGACGCGGGGGCCGAGGTTCGAGGTTCCTGCTTCCTGGTTCGAGGTTCCAGGTTCTAGGTTCTAGGTTCGAGGTTCCAGGTTCGAGGCTCGACGACCGAGACCGAGACCGAGGCCGAGCGCGAGACCGAGGCCGAACGCGAGACCGAGGCCGAACGCGAGACCGAGGCCGAACGCGAGACCGAGGCCGAGCGCGAGACCGAGACCGAGACCAGGGGTCCCTGGAGGTCGTACCCGCAGGTACCTGACTCGGGTGTGATGCTGCCAATCAGGGGCGTCGGCCGATGCCCGCGCGTAGGGCCAGGGCGAAGCCGGCGTGGGGACGGAATCCCACCAGCCGCCAGGGGCGTGGTCCACGGTGCGAAGCCGGGGGCAGGCTCGCGCGGCGAAGCCACAGCACCATGCCCACGAGCACCACGAGGCGCAGGACGAAAGTCGCGTGCAGCGCCGACGTGAAGCCGAGCTGCTCGACGATGATCGACGCGCCGAGGCCGCCCACGAGCTGTCCGAGGCCCGTGCCGAGGGCTGCGGCTGCCAAAGCATGCGGGCGCGTGCGCGGCTCGGTGAGTTGAAGCAGCAGACTCAGCAGGCCCACCTCGTAGGCCGCCCAGCCGATCCCGGCCAGGACCTGACACGCCACCGCGCCCATCGCCCCGCCCACCCACAGCCAGGGCAGCGGCACGACCGCGATCACGGCCAAGCTGATCAGGTAGACCCGCTGAGCGCTGTGGCGATCGATGGTGCGGCCCCAGAGCGGCAGGGCGAGGGCGCTTCCCACCCCCTGCGCGAGCGTGGCCATCATCAGCTCGAGGTACGACATGCCCAAACCGTTGAGCATGTGCGGCGTGAAAAAGGGCGCCGCGAGATAGACGGCGAGCTGGAGCGCGGCCGCGCCGACGGCGAGGGTACGAAGCTGTCGTCGGTGTCCCGGCGCCTGCACGGCCCGCAGCTCGCGGCGCCGCAAGGGCGTCGTGCGCGGCGAAGCCGGCGCACCTCGAAGCAGATGGGCGCCCACCCCACGCGCCGCCGCGGCCATGCCGAACACGAGCGCAAACCCCAAGGCGGGCACCCCCTGCGAGGCGCAGCTCTGAAGGACGACGCCGCCGACGGCCAAGCCGGTCACGGTCCCCAGGTGTATGCGCCGGGTACGGCGCGCGAAGAAGCCCGTACGGAGCTCCGCCGGGACCACATCACCCAGCCACGTGCTCGAGGCGGTCACGGCCACCTGGCCACCCAGCTGGTAGGCGCAGGCCACCGCCACCAAGCGCAGCGGTGACATCATGCCCAGCATCTCGAGGGTGGCCGCCAGGGCCAGGGCGTAGGCCTGGACCGAGGCTCCGACCACGGAGATCCCCTGGCTGGCCATCCCGCGACGCAACGCGACCAGGGTCAGCCCTGGCCCGCCGGCCCCCACGAAGAGCGGGAGAGCGACCACGACCCCGAGCTGGAGGGGGGTCGCGCCCAAACGCACGGCGTCGGCGAGGATGAACGCCTCCCCGAGTCCGAGCATGAGGGCGAAACACACCGCCTCCCGAAGCGCGACCTGCATGGTCGATTCGTGGGGTGGTCGCACCGTCGACCAACCGGGAAGCCCCAGCGAAGCCTGCACGCCGTCCTCCCCTAGCCGAAGTCGGCCCGGGTCCGTGGATGATCGGTGTCGGGAAAGGTCATGGTGAGTGCCGGTTCACGATTCGCCCGTGCAATTGCGGGACCAACACGCTCACCGGTCCTTGGGTCGGGCCAAGCCGGGGGCCGGGTTGGCCGGCACGCTGGCCGACATCTGCCGGAGCATCATCTCGAGCGGGCCCTGGGGATGACGACGACGCCACCACCAGCTCAGGAAAACGAAGCTGCCGAACATGCCGAAGCCGGCCACCCAGATCGTCTCGAGCGAGGCGTCGACCAGGGCTCCGTGCTGCACCATCAGCAGGATGAAGAGCGCGTGCGCGATGTAGCAGGTCAGGGCCAGCTGACCCGTGGCGACGAGGGGCAAGCCCAGGCCCTTCCAGAAGATCCCCCGGGCTTCGAGCTCGAGGCACGCGCAGATGATCACCACCGCGAGCCCCCCCGCGACCACGACAAAAAGCGGGCTGCCGGGACGGGGCCAGGGGTTGAGCAGCTCCAGACCCCAGGTCTCCTCCCCGAAGGTTGGGCCGTCGAACCACTGGGTCACCTTCGACGCGTAGTCGACCATCTCGCCGAACAGCCACACCGTCGCTCCCCCCGCCATGAGGCGAAGGCGCGTCCGCTGCTCGTGGAGCGGCCGTCGTCCGAGCCACATGCCCAGCGCGATGAACGAGAACCACGGGAAGAACGGGTGAACCCCGTGCCAGAAGAGGTCATCCACCAAGCCCGCTCCCGTCCAGGGGTCGATGGGTTGGTTCACGCCCGGGAGCATGCGGTGGAGCGCCATGCCAAAGGTCATGGCCGCCACCCCTGCGGTCACCACGGCCGCATCGGAGCGGCGGAGGAGCCAGGCGGCGGCGAACAGGCG
>JAUHZF010000431.1 GCA_030426145.1 Polyangia bacterium | reverse complement strand
CAGAGGTCGCCATGGAACTGAAGAACACCTTCGAGGTCGCCGCCCCTCCCAAGAGCTCGTGGGACTTCCTGCTGGATCCCGAGCGCGTCACCCCCTGCATTCCTGGCGCGGAGCTCGTCAAGATCGACGACGACGGCACCTGGCACGTCAAAGCGAAGGTGAAGCTCGGCCCTGTGACCATGAACTACAAGGGCAAGGTCAACATCGTCGAGCGCGATGACCAGGCCCTCAAGGTCGTCATGAAGGGCAGCGGTACCGAGACCCGAGGCAAGGGCACGGTCAAAGCCGACATCGTGTCCCAGCTGAGTCCGACGGATGACGGCGGCACCAGGGCCGAGATCACCAGCGTGGTGAAGATCGCGGGCAAGGCCGCCCAGTTCGGGCGGGGCATGATCGCCGACGTCGCGGGACGGTTCACCACCGACTTCGCAGAAGCGATGGAGCACGCCCTCGCCGAGGCGGGAGCGGACGAGGCCGCCGACGCCGCGGCCAAGGCCTCAGAGGCCGCCGCCAAAGCCGCCGAAGAGGCCAAGCTTGCCCTAGAGAAGCAGAAGGAAGAAGAAGCCGAGGCCGAGGCCCAGGCGTCGACGGCGACGAAACCCACGGATGAGGGCCGCGACGTCGAGGCGGTGGCCGCCGAGACCCTCGAGCAGCTGAAGGGTCTCGTCGAGCGGGCCGAAACCGCCGCCGGTAAAGCCGACAAGGCGGCGAAACGAGCGGAGAAGCGGGCCAACAAGGCGGGCAAGCGCGCCGACCAGGCCGAGACCCTCGCCGAAGCCGAAGGGTAGCGCTCAGCTCATTCCGAACGCGCGGCCGAAGGGCAGGTCCCGCAGGCGCTTGCCCTCGAGGGCGAAGAAGGCGTTGGCGAGCGCAGGCGCAACCGGCGGCACGCCCGGCTCTCCCACTCCTGACGGCGGACGGTCGCTGTCCACCAGGGTCACGTGGATCTTGCGCGGTGCATCGCCGATCCGCAGGAGCTTCAGGTCGTGGAAGTTGCTGGCCGTGGGCATGCCCTTGGCGAACTCGACGCCGCCGTGTAGCGCGAGGTTCATGCCGAAGATGACCGAGCCCTCCATCTGCGCTCGAGCGCGGTCGGGATTGACCACCGTGCCCGCGTCGATGGTGACCCACACCTCGTCCACGGCCACTTTGCTCCCGACCTTCTTCACCGACACCACCGTGGCCACGTAGGCGAGGAAGCTTCGATGCGCGGCGAGGCCGAGGGCGCGCGGGCCCCGCTGCGACCACTTCGCTTCGGCGGTGACCCGCTCGATGACGCCCTTCAGCCGCCCCGCATCCACGGGATGGTCCTTCAACGAAGCGCCGTAGTTGCTCAGCCCTTTGATCCCGAGATCGGAGAGGCTCATCTGCCGCGCGGGGCCGATGAGCTCGAGCCAGGTGTCCCGCGGGTCTTGCTTCTTGGCGGTGGCGAGCTCGTCGATGAAGGAGCCGACGCCGAAGCCGTGGAAGATGTTGTACACGCTGCGCAGCCACCCGATGCGGACGTGGGCAGAGGCCGAAACGGCCTCGGCGCGCACGTTGGGCACCGCGAGCGCGAGGTCCAACACCCCCTGCTGCAGGTCGCGCTCCGACGGCGTGTCGGCACCGGCCGAAAAGGTGGACGCGATGGGAGGGAAGGCCGTGCGGTGCCGCCAGGCGGTCACCTTGCCCCCTGCGTCGAGCCCGGCCGTGAACCGCTGCATGCTCACCGCATTGAAGTAGTCGTGCTGAATGTCGTCCTCGCGCGTCCATTGCACACGGACCGGCTTGCCCGTGGTCTTGGCGAGGAAGGCAGCTTCGGCCACGAAGTCCCCCTTGGACTTTCGCCCGAAGGCGCCACCGAGAAAGGTGACGTGAACGACCACGTCTTCAGGCTTCACCCCCGCCGCTTCTGCAGCGCTCGTCGTCGCCGTCTGCGGGTTCTGGGTGCAGGCCCATACCTCGAGTCCCCCGTTGACCATTCGCGCCGTTGCCGCTGGCGGCTCCATCGGGGTGTGGAGCAAGTGCGGCACGTAGTAGTCGCGCTCCACCATGGTGCTGGCCGCCTTCAACGCCGCCTCCGCATCGCCCTTGTTCCGCCGTTCTTCGCCTGGCTTCTGCACGGCGGCGGCCATCGACTGCTTGTAGGCCGCCGAGTCGTAGCTGCCGTGAGGGGACGACGCCCACGTGAGCTCCAGTGCCGCTCGCCCCCGCATCGCCGCCCAGGTGTTGTCGGCCAAGACCGCGACGCCTCCCCAGGGCTTGAACGCATAAGGCTCCGACGCCGGGGGCATGCGCACGATCTGCTTCACCCCGGGGATCTTCTTGGCTGCCGAGTCGTCGACCGCCATCAGCGTCGCACCGAGCACCGGGGGTCGTGCGATCACCGCCACCAGCATGCCGTCGAGCCGCACGTCGGCCGCATAGGCGGCTTTGCCCGTCGCAAAGAGCGGAGCGTCGGCCATCGGGATCTCCTTGCCGATGTAGCGGAGGTCCTTCTTCTCCTTGAGCGTTACGCGCGCCGGCGGGGGCAGCTTGGCTTTGGCCGCCGCTACCGCGAGCTCGCCGAAGGTCGCGCTGCGTTTGGAAGCGGCGTGGCTCACCATCGAGTCCTTCACGGTCAGGCTCTCTGGCTTCACGCGCCATTGCGACGCGGCCGCCTCGAGCAACGCTCGACGAGCGGTGGCGGCAAATCGACGTAGCTCGGTGTACCGCCGACGAATGGACGACGACCCGTCGGTGTTCTGATCCCCATAGGCCGCGTCACCGTCGGCTTGTACGAGCGTGATGGTCTCGACATCGGCATCCATCTCGTCGGCAAAGAGATAGACCCACGTGCTACGAATGCCCTGCCCCATCTCGGAGCGGTGACACACCAGCTGAATGGTGTTGTCGGTCGCAACGTGGATGAACACACTGGGATCGAAGGCAGCATGCACGGTGGCGGTGCTGCGCTGCGGGGCAGCGCTGAGGTCGAGGCCGAGCGTCAGCGCACCGAGTCCGAGACCCAAGCCCGACAGGAGCCCGCGACGGGTCACGTGTGCGATCATCGTCCCTCCTCGCTCGCGCGCTTGATGGCGGCGCGGATACGCGTGTAGGTGCCACAACGGCAGAGGTTGCCCGCCATCGACTGGTCGATTTCGGCGTCGGTGGGTCGCGGCTTCTTCTTCAGCAGCGC
The DNA here is from genome assembly GCA_030426145.1 of Polyangia bacterium. Lineage (GTDB taxonomy): Bacteria > Myxococcota_A > Polyangia > Polyangiales > Polyangiaceae > JAPYTK01. Next base: position 4,389 of record JAUHZF010000431.1, on the reverse strand, counting down.
CGCCGCCGTCATGATCTGTCCCGATTGGCAGAACCCACACTGCGGTACCTTGAGATCGACCCAAGCCTTTTGCAGGGGATGATCGCCCTTGGCCGTCAGTCCTTCGATGGTGGTCACCGACTTGCCGGCCGCTCGTGAGACGGGGGTAACGCACGCACGAACCACCCGCCCGTCGAGGTGAACGGTGCAGGCACCGCATAACGCCTGACCGCAGCCGTACTTCGTGCCGGTGAGGCCGAGCACGTCGCGCAGCACCCATAGGATGGGCATGTCGGGCTCGACGTCGAGCTGGTGCTTCTTGCCGTTGATCTGAACCTCGATCATGGCGACTCCTTCTTGGGGCAGGCGGCGCCGGCTTCGGCCCATGCCTTCATCAGTGCGGCGTATTCGGCTTGAGACCCGGGCGCCGGAGCGCGGTCGGCACCTGGGCGCCAGCCCCAGGCGACCAATGCATCGTGACCGGCGTGCTCGACGATTTCGTCGATTGTCTTGTCACCATTGCGAGCGGGGTCCTTGATCTGAGCGCACAGCGACGCCGGATCGAGGCCCGCCCACGCCATCTCTCGCGGCGCGAGGTGCCAGTTGGGTGCACCGGGCACCCGCGCGAGCTCGAGGTTCTCGTCCTGGTGGCAGCCGTCGCAGCGGAGCCCGACCACGCCTTCGTTCTCGGGGCCTCGCATCACCGAAGGTAGGTGCGGTCGCGCGTCGTCTCCGATGCGCGGCGCGTCCCCCGCCGGGTGGCAGTTGGTGCACCGAGGATGCAGCATCACCCGGCTCGCCTCGACGAAGAGGGCTGCCGCGCGTGCATCCGGCGCTTCGATGTCGGCGAAGGCGGAGGGCGGCCGCAGCGCCCCCGGGGAGGTTGCAGGTGGTGGCGTTGGGGTCGTCTTGGGCTCGGGTCCCGAAGGGCCGCAGGCCGCGGCGCCCAGAACGCCGCAGCACGCCATGGTCAGCAGACGCATGCCTGCCCCGTAGCGCGTCCGAAGGCACGATGCGAATCAGCGGGCAGCGCGTCCTAGGCGGTCGCGCACCGCCGCCCAGGCTTCGTCGTCGGGAACCCGCTCGACCACGATCCTCTGCCACGCCCCGTCGAGCTCTCGCAGGGCCGCGTAGAGCCCCTTGGCGTAGCCCGCAGGATCGCCAGGCAATCGGCGCACGCAACCGTACCCCTCCGGTGACGCACGATGGACCAGGGCGGCCGCCTCGCGCCCCGCGTGAGCCGACAAGTCCGAGCTCTGTACCAGCCGCACCTCCGCCTGCGGTGCGTAGTGGCGAGACATCATGCCTGGGCTACGGGCCGGCCCCGTGCCTTTCGCCCCCACCGGGCCTACCACCGCCTCGAGCTGCGCCCGGCTCACGTCTCCCGGGCGTAGGAGCCGGACCTCTCCGTCGAGCAGGCTCACCACCGACGACTCGATCCCCACCCGCGTCGGGCCGCCGTCGATCACCAGCTCGATGCGACCGTCGAGCTCCTCGAGCACGTGCTGGGCCGTGGTCGGCGACACGGCGGTTGAGCGGTTGGCGCTCGGCGCCGCCACCGCGCCACCGGCAGCTCGGATGAGGTCACGCGCAAAGGCATGATCTGGAACCCTGACCGCCACGCTGTCGAGCCCCGCAGTCGTGATGTCAGGCACCATGTCGGCCCGCGGCAAGACCAACGTCAGCGGTCCGGGCCAGAATCGTGCGGCGAGGGCCTCCGCTGCCGGCGGCCATGCCTTCACGACCCGCTGCGCACCTGCCACGTCGGCGACGTGCACGATGAGGGGGTTGGTCGCCGGTCGCCCCTTGGCAGCAAAGATCCGGGCCACCGCCTCGGCGTCGAGCGCGTTGGCCCCCAACCCGTAGACCGTCTCGGTAGGGAAGGCGCAGAGGCCCCCGCCCCGAATCACCTCGGCCGCCCGCTCGAGGCAGGCGACCGGGTCGAGGCTGAGCTCGAGGAGCTCGGTCAAATCAGCGGTTGAAAGAGGCGGTGAAGGCGTCCGCCGACCCGATGTTGGTGAGCTCGTCGCCGGTGCCGCCGAAGTTGAAGGTCGCAGACTCGAACTCGCCGACCGCCCACACCAGGCTGCCATCGCCGGAGACGTCGTTGATGGCGTCCGCGCCTCCGGTCGCGTTGGCGGTCGTGCTCCAATCGTGGGCCCCGGCGCTGGTGAGCTTCACCAGCAGCGGCCCGTAGAGGCCGACCGGGTCGGCGAGCGCACCACCGCCGGCGTCGAACCCGGTGCCGGCGAAGTAGCCACCGGCCACCACGCTGGTGCCATCGAACCAAACCCCTTCGATACGGCTCTCGTCGTTGGCCGCCGTCGGCACCCAGGAGCCCGTCGCGGTGAGTGAGCCGTCGAACAACAACACGAAGGCGTCGGACGAGGCACTCACCGAAGTCAAGGTCACGGCACCCACGGTGAGGCTTGCGGCATTGAAGGTGCCGCCCACGGCCACGTTGCCCGAGGCGTCGACGTCGACCGCGAAGGTGAAGTCGTCGCCCGCGGCCGTCGCGGTGGCGCTGGTGAAGGTGGCGAGGGTCGCAGCGTCGAAGCGCTCGACGAGGATGTCGAAGTCACCGCTGCCGTCCTCGTGACCGACAGCAAAGACGCGGCCGTTGGTCGGGTCCACGGCCACCTCGAAGAACTGCTCCGCGGCCGTCGAGTTGAGGCTCGACCCGGCGAGCGCCGACTCGCTACCGTCGACGGTGCTGAGCTTGGCCAGGTAGGCGTCGCCCGAGCCCTGGTTGGTGAGGGTGCTCGCGCCGAAGCCGATGGTCGTGCTCTCGAAGAAGCCGGCCACGTAGACGTCGTCACTACCGTCGACGTCGAGGCCCTCGCCGGACTCGTAGTTGGTGCCCCCCGCACCCACGCTCCACACGTGGCTGCCGTCAGCGCCACTGAGCTTGGCAACGAAGATGTCGAAGTTGCCGGCCATGGTCAGCGCCGTGCCCATACCCCCGGTGAAGTCGAGGGTGGTGCTCGAGAAGCGACCGGTGATGATCACGTTGCCGAGAGAGTCCACGACCACCTCGTTGGCCTGCTCACTCCCGGTGCCGCCGAAGCCGACCGCCCACAGCAAGGTGCCGGCCGAGTTGATCTTCGCGACGAAGATGTCGTCGGATCCGGCATTGGTGAGGTTGGTCCCGAGCAGGTTGAGGGTGGCCTCGGTGAAGCTGCCCGCGACGATGAGGTTACCCCCGGCATCGACCGTGGTCGCCAGCGCCTTGGCATCGCCCCAGTTGCTCTGGGACGTGAACGTGCCAGAGCATGCGTTGGCCGCGCCAGGCGTGATGGTGGTCGGGACCGACCAGGTCACGTCGATGTTTTCGCTGGTCTCATCAGACCCGTTGAAGCCATTGCCGCCCGTCTGCGTCTCCGTGCCTTCAGAGGTGTCGCACCGACTGGCCGCGGTTCCGGTGGCCGGGGACGAGAAGAAGGCCTGGCTCCCCACAGCGGTGTCGCCGAGGTAGGTGCTGGCTCCGCCCATGAGGCCGGTCTTGTCGACGGCATCGGTGGTGTTTCCCCACAAGATGTAGTCGATGTCCTGGACCAGATCGCTCGTGCCGTCCCAGAAGAAGGCCACCAGCATCTCATCCCCGTCCGTGAGGCCAGCCGACCCGCCGACGGAACCCGAGAGACCCGCAAGATCGTAGTCGGGCGCACTGCCGTATTCGGTGGCGAAGTCGGTGGCGTCGATGGCCACCGTCACGTAGCCACCGGCGGGAATGGTCGCCGCGTCGGGGAGCTTCACGAAGAAGTCCGCCGCGCCGGGCGCGGCGGTACCCTGCGCTACCTGGTAGTAGGTGTTGAAGTCGGCGAGGTAGACCCGACCGAGGCTGATCGCGGCACCGGTCGGGTTGTGAAGCTCGAAGAACTCGCCGGTGGTCGGAGAGACCACGAGCTCGCTCAGCAGCAGCCCGTCTGGACAGGCCGCACAGGTGAGACCGCCGCAGTCGACGTTGGTCTCGGTGCCCGTCCCCTGGTTGTTCAGGAAGCCGTCACTGCAGGTCGCCGTCTGACAGGTGCCGCCGTTCGCGGCGTCGTCGGGGCAGTCGTCGTTGTTGTTGGTGTTGGCGTCGTCGCAGGTCTCCGAACCGCCACCCTGGTTGAAGAGGAACCCGTCTCCGCAGACCGCGTTCTGGCAGGTACCGCCATTGCCCGAATCGTCGGGGCAGGCGTCGTTGTTGTTCGTGTTTCCGTCGTCGCACTGCTCGACGCCGGTTTGCACGAAGCCGTCACCGCACGCCGCGTTCTGGCAGGTACCGCCGTTCGCCGTGTCGTCCGGACACGCGTCCGTGTTGGTGCTGTTCCCGTCGTCGCACTGCTCGACGCCCGTCTGCACGAAGCCGTCGCCGCACGCCGCGTTCTGGCAGGTGCCGCCGTTCGCCGTGTCGTCCGGACACGC
>JAUHZF010000430.1 GCA_030426145.1 Polyangia bacterium | reverse complement strand
CCCCCGCCCCGAAGACCTGCCATACGCGGCGCACGTTCGGCTGGAGTGCACCGGGCCCGGCCGACTCCATCACCTCGACGTCGGTGCGGCCTTGGAAGTTGCAGAGGGCGCGGTCGTCGAGAATGGTGCCGTCAGCGGCACGGGGCGCGGGACCAAGCACCTTGGGCTCGTTGGGGTCCTTGCCGTCTCCGCCGGAGCAACCCGCCATCGCGGGCCATGCCGCGACCAAGAGCCATGCCATCCACCGGGTCATCATGGTGTCGCCTCCGCAGGTGCGGCACCCCCGGCGCCAGCGTCGCTCGCGGGCTCGGGTTGGTCGCTGGGTCCATCGGCGCTGGGGCCATCGGCGCTGGGGCCATCGGCGGGGCCGTCCTCGTCCGATGCGCTGCCGCCCCCTTCACCCTCGCTCGCTGGCTTGGGCTGCGCCTCGGGCTTGTCGGCGCAGATGTCGAGCTCCGAGTCGGCGTCGGGTTTTCCGTCGCCGTCGGCGTCGCTCGTCACGAGCGCGCACTCCTCATCGCCGGGCCGGTTGAACACCCACCACTGGTCGATGAAGCCATCGCCGGTCGAGTCGCGTTCCGCTCGCTTGAGCTGCCCACCCTCGTAGTAGTCCCAGGTGTCGATCTTGCGGTCGTTGTTGGTCTCGCGCTCGCGGCGCACGATGACCCCGTTCTCGAAGTAGGAGACCTGGTCGGGCAGGGTGTCGCGATCGAAACCGCTCTCGCGCCGCCGCGTCTTCCCCGCGCCATCGAAGTAACGGAAGCTGTCGATCACGTCGTCGCCGTTGAGGTCGACCGCCCGACAGACCTCGCGGCCCCCCTCGAACACGCGGATGACGCGCGGCCCGCCCTCGGTCGTCGGCAGCTCCTTCGCGCCCGATGACTTGAGGTCGCAGGGCTCGTGCTCGATCGCGGTATCGCGGGGCTCTACGGCGCCATCGGGGGTCTTCGGCCCCTTGGTGTTACCGGACGGACAACCAGCGAGAAGACCACAAAGACCCACGACGGCGAGGATGCCGGGTGAGAAAATGCGGCCCACGAGGGGGGAGGAAAGAAAAGAATTCGACGACATCTCCGTGCCTTGCACGCTCAGGGCGTGCGCCTGCTCCGGTCTGCTTGAAGCCTAGTCTAGCTTCGGAGCCGCCATCAACTAAGACCCTTGGGCCATCGACCTCAGATGACTGAACCCATGATGAGGGTTCCGATTGACACTACGTATGCGGTCATCTAGGGTAAGGCATCGTCACGTACCGCTATTCGTGCGCCTAGCGCGCCGGCCGGAGGCGGTCTGGAACATGTCCCGCAAGAAGATTTCCACGACCATCTACATCACGCCGGCCCAATCGGAACGGCTGAAGACCCTTCACGCGCGTACCAAGGTCCCCGTGGCCGTCTACATCCGCGAAGGGATCGACATGGTCCTGAAGAAGTACGAGCACTTGCTGCCGGGGCAGCTCAGTCTCGACGACCTGCCGCCGACCGACGAGACGGGGAACGGCTGACCGCCCGACCGGGCTCGACGGGTGCGCGTGGCGCACGTGCGGGAGCCCGTCCGCACCCTGCCGGTCGAGTCTGACTGTCCAAGCCTCATCTTCGCAGCTATGCACGGAAGAAGGGTCGCGCTATGCGCGGCTGGCCCGGCCATGTCCGACCTCTCTCTCATCCGCAACTTCTCGATCATCGCGCACATCGACCACGGCAAGAGCACGCTGGCCGATCGCATCCTTCAGATCACGGGAGCGCTCACCGACCGCGAGGCGCGCGCTCAGTTCCTCGACAAGATGGAGCTCGAGCGTGAGCGCGGCATCACGATCAAGGCCCAGACGGTCAAGCTGAAGTACACCGCCAAAGACGGCAAGACGTACCAGCTCAACCTCATCGACACCCCTGGACACGTCGACTTCAGCTACGAGGTCTCGCGCAGCTTGCAGGCATGCGAGGGCGCCATTCTCGTCGTCGACGCCACCCAAGGCGTCGAAGCGCAGACCCTCGCCAACGTCTACATGGCGATCGAGAACGACCTCGAGATCGTCACCGTGCTCAACAAGATCGATCTACCCAGCGCCGACGTGGAAGGCCGTGCGCAGGAGGTCGAGGACGTGGTGGGACTCGATGCGAGCGACGCCATTGCGTGCAGCGCCAAGACCGGCGAAGGGGTCGCCGACATCCTCGAAGCCGTGGTGGCACGAGTCCCCCCTCCCAAAGGGGAGCAGAACAGCGCCCTGCGCGCGCTCGTCTTCGACAGCTGGTACGACGCCTACCGCGGCGCGGTGGTCATGGTCCGCGTCATCGACGGCCAGCTGAAGAAGGGCGAGAAGGTTCGTTTCATGGCCACGGGCCGTGACTACGAGATCACCGAGGTCGGTGTCTTCACGCCGCACCTGGTGCCGCAGAAGCTCATCGACACGGGTGAAGTCGGCTTTTTCGCCGCCAGCATCAAGAGCGTTCAGGACACCAAGGTCGGCGACACCATCACCACCGCGGTGCATCCCGCCACCGAGCCGCTGCCCGGCTTCCAGGACGTCAAGCCCATGGTCTTCGCGGGGATCTTCCCCAGCGACTCGGCCGAGTACGAGACGCTCCGCGACGCCCTGAGCAAGCTCAACATGAACGACGCCGCCTTCGTCTTCGAGCCCGACACCTCGGAGGCGCTCGGCTTCGGTTTCCGCTGCGGCTTCCTCGGGCTGCTGCACATGGAGATCATCCAGGAGCGGCTCGAGCGGGAGTACGACCTCGACCTCGTCACCACGGCCCCCAGCGTCGTCTACCGGGTCCACCTCCAGAACGGGGAATCGATGGACATCGAGAACCCCTCGAAGATGCCGGAACCGGGTCAGATCGATCGTGTCGAGGAACCCATCTACCTGGTCACCATTCACGTACCATCGGCTCACGTGGGCGCCGTCATCAAGCTCTGCGAAGAGCGTCGCGGCCTCCAGAAGGGCATCCAGTACATCACCGAAGAGCGGGTCATCGTGACCTACCACATGCCTCTCGGTGAGGTCCTCTTCGACTTCCACGACAAGCTCAAGAGCGCGACCCGAGGCTATGCCTCGATGGACTACGAGTACGAGGGCTACCAGCAAGCCGACCTCATCAAGCTCGACATGCTCGTCAACGGCGACCCCCTCGATGCGCTGAGCGTCATCGTGCACCGGGACCAGGCCGAGTTCCGCGGTCGTGCCCTCGCGGTCAAGCTGAAGGAGATCGTGCCGCGGCAGCAGTACGAAGTCGCCATCCAGGCCGCCATCGGGGCCAAGATCATCGCCCGCACCAACGTGCGCGCCCTCCGCAAGGACGTCACCAGCAAGTGCTACGGCGGTGACATCTCCCGTAAGCGCAAGCTCCTCGAGAAGCAGAAAGAGGGCAAGAAGCGCATGAAGCGGGTCGGGCGCGTCGAGATCCCCCAGGACGCCTTCCTCGCGATCCTCAAGGTGGACAGCTGAGCTACCGACGGGACGACGATCGGCCTCTCGGGGGCACGTTCACGGTTGCGCGGTTCCGCTTCGACAACGGGCTGCGCTTGCTCGTGGCGCCCGATCGCGCAGCACCCGTGGCATTCGTGCATACGTGGCTCTCGGTGGGGTCGCGCCACGAGCCCGTGGGCAAGACCGGCATGGCCCATCTCTTCGAGCACCTCATGTTCGGGGGCACGGCGACCCAACCCTTTGGGGCTTTCGACCGGCGCATCGAAGAGGCGGGGGGCGACACCAACGGCGCCACGTGGCTCGACTGGACCTACTTCAGCAACGATGTGCCGGTGGCCGCGCTCCCGCTCGTGCTCGAGCTCGAGGCCGATCGCATGCAGCACCTCGTGCTCGAGCCCGAGCCCGTGGAGCGCGAACGGGAGGTCGTGCTCAACGAACGGCGCGAGACCGTGGAAGACGACGTGGACGAGTACGCGAGCGAGCAGCTCTACCTCACCGCCTTGTCGCGCCACGGCTACCGCCATCCCACCATCGGCTTCACCGAAGACGTCGAAGGGATCAGCATCGAAGACTGCCGTACCTTCTACCGAACCTACTACGCGCCCAACAACGCGACCCTCGTGGTCGTGGGCGACGTCGAGCCCGACGCGGTGGCTGAGCTCGTAGGTCGCCACTACGCGTGCATGCCGCCATCGAGCATTCCGACGGCTCCCGACGATGCCGAGCCCGAGCCGGCCGGTGCACGGCGCAAACGACTGGAGCTCCCGACCGATCTGAGCCGACTGGTGGTTGGCTACCGCGCCCCTGCCGTCGGCGCCGACGATCACGCGGCGGTGGTGGTGCTCAACGAGATGCTGACCGGCGGACGCGCCGGTTGGCTGCACCGGGTGCTGGTCGAGGAGTCCCGCGTGGCCCAGGGCGTTTCGGGAGACGTGGGCTTCTTCCGGGACCCATCCCTGTGGGAGCTGGACGTACTGGCCCAAGACGAAGACATCACGCCCGATGCGCTCGAAGCCCCGCTGCGTTCGGTGCTGGAGAGTGTGGCCGATCGCATCGACGAGGCCGCCCTCGAAGGGGCACGGTCGCGGCTCGAGCTGCGCGCTCTGCAAGAGCTATGGTCGGGCGACGGGCGCGCAGAGCAACTCGGCTTCGGCGAGGTCGTCCTGGGCGATCCCGGCTGGTCGCTCGATCGGGTCGATGCCTATCGCAAGGTGGATCGCGACGCGGTCGTCGCGGCGGCCGAGCGCTACCTGCGGCCTGAGACGAGCACCACCATCGAGGTGCTGCCGAGCGACGAGGACGAGCTGTGAGGCGCCTGGTAGAGCCGAGCCCGGCGCTGCCTCTGGTGCTCGTGAGTGTGACTTTTCCCCGTGGCGCTGCGACCGAGCCCGCCGACCGCGCGGGCATCACCCGCACCCTCGGTGAGATCTACCGCCGGGGCCGTCTCGGTTCAGAACCACGGGACGAGGGGGCGATGGCGACTCTGCTCGACCGGCTCGGCGCTGAGCTGCGTGCGACGGTGGGGCTGAGCCACGTCACCCTCACGCTGGAGGTGCTCCGGCGAAACCTCGAGCCCGCCGTCGAAGCGCTCGCGACCACGCTGGAGCATCCGCGCTTCACCGAGGCCGACCTCGACCGGGCCGTGGACAAGCTCACCGCCGATCTGCTCGCATCGCGCGACGACGACGCAGAGCTGTGCCGCCGGGCGCTCCGGGCCCAGCTCTTCGGTGAGCATCCGCACGCGCGCCACCCGATGGGCACACCGGAGGGGCTCGCCGCCATCACCCTGGACGATCTCGAGGCGCATCACCGGCGGATCACCGAGCCCGACGACGTGATCCTCGGGATTGCGGGCGACGTCGACGCGGGCGTGGTCGACAGGGTGAGCGACCGGCTCGGCGCGTGCCTCGGCGGGGGCGGCACCGATCCCTCGACGCCCGCGGCCCCGGTGGGGCCGGTGGGGCGTCACCTCGTCTTCGTCGACAAGCCGGAACGCGCGCAGGTGCAGCTCGGTATCGCGACGCTCGGCACCCACCCCCTCGACCCGGACCACACCGCGCTCGAGGTCGGTGTCACCATCTTCGGAGGCAGCCACACCTCGATCCTCACCCAGGCCATCCGCGTGGAGCGCGGCTGGTCCTACGACGCGTCGGCTACCCTCTCCATCTCGCGGGTGCGCGAGATGATGGCCTTGTGGGCGGCGCCCGCGGAAGAAGATGCCGCGGCGTGCCTGGAGGAGATGCTGCGGCTCTTCTCGGCCTTCCTCGAGAGTGGGGTGACGCCGGAGCAGGTCGACTTCGCGCGACGGTATCTCCGGGGCGCCTGGGCCTTCGAGGTCGACACCGCCGACAAGCGGCTCTTCCTCGCCGTCGACCGCGCCCTCTTCGGCCTCCCGCGCGACCACCACGATCGTTTCCTCGATGCGCTCGACGCCGTCACCCCCACGTCCGTCGATGCGGCCTTGCGCGCCCGGCTCTCGGCCGAGAATCTTTCGATCGCGGCCGTGGGCGATGCGGAGGCTCGCGCCATGGAAGTCGCGGCTTCAGCGGGGGTGGAGCGCGCGACCGTCATCCCCTATGACGAGTGACGCTTGCCCCGCTAAAGATGCCCGTTTAACCCTGAGGCCATGGGTGACGGAGACGTCCTGGTGGCCCCTGAGGCCGTGGCCGATGGCCTGGAGCGGATCGCCAAGGAGATCATCGATCGAGAGCCGAATGAGGAGGTCTTCCTCATTGGGATCCGGCGCGGCGGGGAGCCGGTGGCGCAGTTCCTGGCGCGCGCCATCGGTCGTCGCACGGGCCGCATCGTCAAGCTCGGGTCGGTCGACATCACGCTGTATCGCGACGACGCCGCGACCGCTCTGCCGAGCCCGCGGATCGGCCCGAGCCACGTGCCCTTCGACATCCAGGGCAAGCGGGTGGTCTTGGTCGACGACGTGCTCTACACCGGGCGCACCATCCGGGCTGCGCTCGACGCGCTGCTCGACTTCGGGCGCCCCCGCCGCATCGAGCTCTGCGTCATCGCCGATCGAGGTGGACGCGAGCTGCCCATCCAACCCGACTACATCGTCGCTCACACCGAGGTCGGTGAGGGACGGCGGGTCGAGGTGACCGTGACCGATGACGCCTTCCAGGTGATCAGCAGCCTCAAAAAGGGATGACGATGAGCGAGCCCGAACGACGCCACTTGCTGCAAATCGAGGGGCAGAAGGCCGAGGATCTCACCCAGCTCCTCGACGTGGCCGAGACCTTCCTCCAGGTATCTCGCCGCGCCGTGAAGAAGGTGCCGACCCTGCGCGGCAAGACGGTGATCAACATGTTCTTCGAAGCTTCGACGCGAACGCGTACGAGCTTCGAGCTGGCGGGGAAGCGCCTCAGCGCCGACGTCATCAACTTCTCCGGGAGCACGTCGAGCACCAAGAAGGGCGAGACGCTGCGCGACACCATCGCGACGATGGAGGCCATGCACCCCGACGTGCTGGTCATTCGCCACGGTGCTTCGGGGGCGCCGCACCACGCGACCAACTACACGAGCGCAGCCGTGGTCAACGCCGGTGACGGCATGCACGAGCATCCGACCCAAGCTCTGCTCGACGCCTTCACCATTCGCCAGAGGAAGAAGAAGCTCGCCGGTCTCCGCGTCGCGATCTGCGGCGACATCGCCCACAGTCGCGTGGCGCGCAGCAACGCCCACCTCCTGCGCCTGCTGGGCGCCGAGGTCGTGATGGCGGGGCCGGGGACGCTACTGCCCGTCGAGCTCGAGGCCCTCGGCGTCACCGTCTACGATCGGGTCGAGCCCGCCCTCGAGGGCGCCGACGTGGCCATGATGCTCCGGATCCAGCAAGAGCGCATCGGGGGCGCCTTGCTGCCCAGCACCCGGGAGTACGCGCGCCAGTTCGGCCTCAACCAGGAGCGCCTGGCGCTGGCCAAGGACGACTGCCTGGTGATGCACCCGGGCCCCATCAACCGCGGCGTGGAGATCAACCCCGACATCGCCGACGGCAAACGCAGCGTCATCCTCGACCAGGTCGAAGCCGGCGTAGCCGTACGCATGGCAGTACTCTGGCAGCTGTGTGCCGAAGAGCCACTGCCCTGAGACGTCTCGGTCTCGGTCTCGAGCTCGGTCTCGGTCTCGAGCTCGGTCTC